>CAZHEW010000087.1:0-9784 GCA_964531815.1 uncultured Verrucomicrobiota bacterium | reverse complement strand
TGCAAGCTCCAACTGACTAATTTAAGCTGGTCGCCGCCTGACATGTCGGCGATGAACAGCGTCCACGTGCCGTTCGGATTCATCCCATCATAAGCAGAGAATCCGATCGTGCCATCGGCGTCGAAGTCTTCCGGCTGTGAGAAGGGGTCAGGGCCCAGAGCCGGGCTGATTTGCCGCCCATCCGGCGCATACGTACCGCCCGAAGTTGGAAACTCCGTCCAATGTATATCGGAATAGTCACCAGGATCGCCGGCCAAGGTGACGTTCATTCCCGCCGTCCCGTAGCCAAAGGCATCGCCTGTCTGCACTCCGACCCGGTTCAACAGCGGGACGAGCGTGCTATTGTAACTCAGGTAAGCATACAGGTCGCCGTTCCACCCCCCACCATCGACTCCCTCGATGTTCAGCGTCACTCGGATGTCCACAATGGTGGGAAGGTATCCGCTAGCCGTGGCAGTCAGAGTATGGCCAGTGGGGTCGCCGTCGTTAATCGTCAAATTGACAGGGTTGCTGGGGCTGTAAATAATGCCCGCTCGCACCGTTAGCGCGAGTAGCAGGGCAAAACAGCAGAGCAGCAATCGCAATCTCATCAATTTAATACGTCCATATTATTCACATCTTGCCAGACCTGTCAAGTACTAACACCACTTTTTTGCGTAAGCGCTCGCCTTCGTTGACATCCGCCTGTAATGTGGCTCACTATGACTGACAATCTGATCCTGAGCAGCGCTTCCTCGCTACCTGCTATGCCCATACGCTCCTCCAGTGTGTTAGGCCGGGTAGTGCATGCTTTACAGTCACGACGGCCTGCGTGCCGGCGGCATTCCCGCTTCCCGGGCTTCCGTGCGCGATGGGGGCTCTGCGCCCTGACATGCCTCGGGGTGCTCGGCGCATCGCGAACTGCGGGCTACGCTGCCTCCAACCTCGTTCCCCCGCCGCCAATGCGGGAATTCCGCGGTTCCTGGGTTGCGACGGTTGGGAACATAGACTGGCCTTCCCGGAAGACTCTGAGCACGCAGGAGCAGAAGGCCGAACTCCTGGCGATGCTGGATCGAGCGGTGCAACTCAAGTTGAACGTGATCGTCTTCCAGGTCAGGCCCGCCTGCGACGCGTTGTATGCATCCCGGATTGAGCCGTGGTCGGAATACCTGACCGGCACCATGGGCAAGGCTCCGGAGCCGTTCTATGATCCGCTCGCTTTCGCCGTCGAGGAGGCGCACAAGCGGGGCTTGGAACTGCACGCTTGGTTCAATCCTTACCGGGCACGGCTCCGCTCCGCCGCGTCGCCTGTCGCCTCGACCCACGTCAGCAAAACCCGCCCGCAGCTCGTCCGGGAATACGGAGAGTTTCTCTGGCTGGACCCGGGCGAGAAGGCGGTGCAGGACTATTCGCTCAGCGTAGTGATGGACGTTGTAAAGCGCTATGACGTGGATGGCATCCACTTCGACGACTACTTCTACCCCTATAAGGCGAGAGACCGTTCGGGAAAAGAGCTGGACTTTCCCGATGACGCGAGCTGGCAACGTTCCGGCGCCGCTGGGAAACTGAGCCGCGACGACTGGCGGCGCGAGAACGTCAACACCTTCATCCAGCGTGTGTATCAATCCATCAAGGCGGCCAAGCCTTGGGTCAAGTTTGGCATCAGTCCGTTCGGCATCTGGCGTCCGAAATCCCCGGCCCAAATCAAAGGCCTCGACGCCTACTCGACCCTCTACGCCGATTCGCGCAAGTGGCTGGCCAACGGCTGGGCGGATTACTTCGCGCCGCAGCTTTACTGGGCGATTGATCCGCCGGACCAAAGCTTTCCTGTATTGCTCCGGTGGTGGGCGGAACAGAATGCCAAGGGCCGGACTCTCTGCCCCGGGATGAATTCCACCAAGGTGAGCGGGCAATCGCAGTCCCGCAGCGGCTGGCAACCTCAGGAAATCGTCAGCCAAATTCGCCTGACCCGCAACCAGCACGGTGCCGGCGGACACATCCATTGGAATATGAAGAGCCTCATGCGCAACAGTGCATTCGACGAGGTCCTCGTCCGCGAAGCGTATCAAGAGCCGGCGCTGGTGCCGCCGTCGCCCTGGCTGGGGCGGGCGCAGCCAGGCAAGCCGCAGCTTACTCCCGGTGCCGTTCAACGCGCAGGCTCGCTGGCCCTTTCCTGGGCGTCGAGTGGGCAAGGCAAAGCCTGGCTCTGGCTGGTGCAGACGCGCACCGGCGGCACATGGGCAACGCAGGTCATGCCGGGCGCGAAAACCTCGCATACCTGGAGTGGCACCCCGCCAGAGGTCGTGGCCGTCTCAGCAGTCAATCGCAATGGCGAGATCAGCGCCCCCAGC
Source organism: uncultured Verrucomicrobiota bacterium (assembly GCA_964531815.1). Lineage (GTDB taxonomy): Bacteria > Verrucomicrobiota > Verrucomicrobiia > Limisphaerales > UBA8199 > UBA8199. The sequence continues at coordinate 7,454 of CAZHEW010000087.1, read as the reverse complement.
CTGTTCCAGCCTCGCGCCATCGCCAGGTAGGCGCCGCCGCTGGTACTGCTGGCCGGCAGGGCTACCCGAGCCCTCGCGACGGCATCGCTGGGGTGTGGCGTGATACCCGTTCCCACCCCGGCGGTGCCGGCCCTCGCCGGTCTCCACTGGCCCGAGTCGAGCGCCATTGCCGCGCTGTTCTCGCTCAATTCACCGGCTGAAAATGGAACAACCGGGCGCCGTGGGCAGGCAGGTCGAGGTAAAGTCCCTGGCTCTGGAGGTCGTCGCCGGCGCGTTGATAGCTCTCCGGCCCCAGGAGATCCTTCATAATCCAGTTGTGCGCTGCCAGTTGCTCGATGGCCAGCGGCGCGTAGCACTGGCTGCGGTGGGAGGCCAGATTCACGACCACCAAATCAAACTCGGGCGCCCTCCTGTGCCATTGCACAACGACGAAGTTTCCGGCCGTCGGGTTGCCCGCCCAGGCGGCCCGCGGACGGCAGAGTGCGCCCCTGCCCTGCCCAACCGCGGTGCCTGGCAGCGTGGTCAGCAGTTGCTGGTAGAGGTTCCGGACATCGGGCTGCGCGTTTTCTGCCACGCATCGCCCCAGTTGGACGGGAGTCTTGACGCGCGCGCCGTCAAGCTGACCGTCATGCAGAAACCGCATTCCGGGCAAACCCAGGATGCACAGCGCCGCCGCCCGCTGCTCAGCCGGCGAGAGGATGGAGGCCACGCGCGACTCGTCGTGGTTCTCGAGGAAGTGCGCGCCCGCAGCAAGTCGTTTCGCAGGCAACCCCCGCAAGTGACACTCCACGCCCATTGCGTCGCGGGCGGCCAATCGGTCATAAAGCGTCTTATCGTAGGTGTAGTCGAATCCCAGCCGCTGCAATTCGGGCTCCAATCCCCAGTAAGCCTCCGCGAGGAACAGGAAGCCAGGATTCGCTTGCCTGATCGCCGCAATGGCGGAGGCCCAAAACTCCGCAGCAGGCGGCGCGGCCGCGATTGGGAACTGTGCCCAGGTCCTGGCGAATACCTCGTTGAGCGCCAGCATTGCCATGTCGCAGCGCACGCCGTCGCAGCGCCCGGCGATGGACTCGAGCAACTCCGTCATCGCGGCGCGCGTAGTGCCGCGTCGGTAGTCCAGTTGGACTGTATCCGTCCAGGGCGGGAAATAGGGATCCTTGCCGTGCGCCAGCCAGTGAGTTCTGCCGCCGGTCTGCTGCGCGAACGTGCCGGGAACGTCCACGGCGCTTTGCACGAACAATTCAGGCCGCTGACTAACCCACGCATGATCCAGCCCCAGGTGGTTGGGCACGAAATCCAACAGCAGTTTCAGGCCATGCTCGCCGAGCCGCCGGCGAAACGTCGCCAGGCCCGCCTCGCCGCCCAGCGCGCGGGGAACCTGGTAGTCGCCGATCGCATAAGGCGAGCCGGCAACGTCCGCCTCGCGCCAGCCCGGCAGGGCGTGGTCATAAGCCTTGCGCAGTTCGGGATGCTGTAGAGCCTCGGCGCGCGCGCGGGGGCCGGTCGTCCACACGCCCATCAGCCAGATATGCGTGAAGCCGAGCTTCTGCCACTGCGTGAACTCAGTCTCCGGCACACCGGCGAGCGTGACCGCCGTGCCTTGTCTCTTGGCAAGCCCGCGCAGCCAGCATCGCGTGTTAACTTCATAGAGAAGCGGACAGGACATAAGCGATCTCCCCGAGCCTAAAGTGCCACAGAACCAGCGCCGCGCACCGCCGAGCCTTCAACGCTTGAGCACTTCCAGCGCCCTTTCGGGGTTGGAAACGCGCAGGATCATCAGCCCCTTCCTGGCGCCCGGCAACGTGGCACTGTAGCAGTACTCGATGTTGATCCTGGCCTTAGCCAGCTTGCGGGCAATACGCGCCATTTCCCCCGGCTTGTTGCTGCCCTCGACCATTAATACATCATCTTCCACCACCAGCGAGCCTCGCTCCTCGCAAACGTGCAACGCCCGCCGGTAATCGTTCACCACCATGCGGATGACCGTGTGGTCCACCGTGTCACTCGTGGCGATAGCGTAGATGTTGATTTCAGCCTCGGCCAGCGCGTCCGTCACACGCGCCAGCATACCGGGCCGGTTGTCCAGGAAAATTGCGAGCTGTTTGCTAATTTGCATAATTGGCCTCCGCGCAGTTTGGGATCACGAGTTCATTCCATCACTTCACCATACTCCATCAACTTCAGAAGCGCCAACGAGAAATCAGCCGCGCTGCAAATCTCACTTGATTTGCGCAGGACGGCCCGTAGGTTCCCCGCATGCCTGTTACCGAACCTGCAAGTCGCGATTTGTCCAATCTACGCCCGGTTGCCGCGCCGCTGGATTCCGCGGGCGGCGGCTTGCCTTCACCTTCAGACCAGTTTTGCCGGCGCCACCTTGGCCCGAGCCCGGACGAGGCCGGGGAAATGCTCCGCTTGCTGGGCTATGCAAGCCTCGAGACGCTGATTGACGAGGCGGTGCCGTCGGCGATTCGCCTGCGGCAACCGCTCAAGCTCCCGCCGGCGCGCGCCGAGCATGAGGTTCTAGCGGCCCTGAAGGCAATGGCCGCGCAGAACCAGGTCTTCCGCTCATATATCGGCATGGGCTATCACGACTGCCTCCTGCCTGCCGTCATTCAACGTAACCTGCTGGAAAACCCCGGCTGGTACACGCCTTACACCCCCTACCAGGCCGAAGTCGCTCAGGGCCGCCTTGAGGCCTTGCTCAACTTCCAGACTATGGTGACAGACCTCACCGGGCTCGAGGTTGCCAATGCGTCGCTGCTCGACGAAGCCACCGCCGCCGCGGAAGCCATGACCCTGTGCCACTCACTCAAGCCGGACAGGAACGCTTTTTTCGTCTCGGCCGAGTGCCATCCCCAGACCATCGCGGTGCTGAAGACCCGCGGCGGCGCCCTGGGCCTCCAGATTGTGATCGGAGACCACCGCGCGTTTCGGTTCAACGACCAGGTCTTCGGCGCGCTGGTGCAGTATCCCGACACCTATGGCGAGGTTGTGGACTACTCCGCCTTCATTGACCAGGCGCATGTGGCGGGCGCCCGGGTCGCCGTGGCCGCCGATCTGCTCAGCCTGACTCTCCTCCGGCCGCCGGGCGAGTTCGGCGCGGATGTGGCCCTGGGCAGCTCGCAGCGTTTCGGCGTGCCGCTCGGCTATGGCGGCCCGCACGCGGCCTACTTCGCGACGCGCGACGTCTTCAAGCGCCATATGCCGGGCCGCATTGTCGGCGTCTCGAAGGACTCGCGGGGCCGCCCTGCCCTGCGTCTTGCCTTGCAGACCCGCGAGCAGCACATCCGACGCGAGAAGGCCACCAGCAATATCTGCACTGCCCAGGCGCTGCCAGCCTCCATGGCCGCCATGTTTGCCTGCTATCACGGACCGGACGGCCTGCGACAGATCGCGCGGCGCATACACCTGCGCGCGGCAGTCCTGGCGCGAAGCCTGCAGCGGCTCGGATATGCGGTGGGCCCAAACCTGTTCTTCGATACCCTTCGCGTTGCGCTCGGCCCCAAGAAAGCCGCAGACCTCCTCAAGGCCGCCGAAGCCCAGGGCATGAACTTCCGGCCTATTGATGATCATACCATCGGCATCTCGCTCGATGAGACCACCACCGAACAGGACCTCGTCAATGTCGTCCGGGTCTTCAATGCCGGCAATGCCCCCGATTTCGAGCCGGCACACCTGGCCACGGGAGCCGACGCCGCCTACCCCGCCCCCTTTGCGCGCACGTCTTCCTATCTGACGCATCCTGTCTTCAACCGCTACCATTCGGAGACCGGGATGATGCGCTACCTCAAACGGCTCGAGTCGCGCGACCTTTCGCTGACGACTTCCATGATCCCGCTCGGCTCGTGCACCATGAAGTTGAATGCCGCCGCCGCCATGATCCCGATTACCTGGCCTGAGCTGGCCCGCCTGCATCCGTTCGCGCCGCTGCGCCAGACGCGCGGCTGGCAAGTGCTGTTCCAGCAGTTGGAGGAATGGCTGGCCGAGATCACGGGTTTCGCCGGCGTCTCCCTGCAGCCCAATGCCGGCTCGCAGGGCGAATACACCGGCCTGCTCGTCCTCCGCGCCTGGCACGCCAGCCGCGGCGACGGCAACCGCAACGTCTGCCTCATCCCGACTTCGGCCCACGGCACCAATCCCGCCAGCGCCGTCATGGCCGGGCTGAAGGTTGTGGCCGTGGCCTGCGACAAGGAAGGCAATATTGACCTCGCCGACCTCCGCGCCAAGGCCGAGGCGCACAGAGACAGTCTGGCCACGTTGATGGTGACCTATCCTTCGACCCACGGCGTCTTTGAGCAATCCATCCGCGAAGTCTGCGAGATCATCCATGCCAACGGCGGCCAGGTGTATATGGACGGCGCCAACCTCAACGCCCAGGTCGGCCTCTGCCGCCCCCGGGACATTGGCGCCGATGTCTGCCACCTGAACCTGCACAAGACCTTCGCCATCCCCCACGGCGGCGGTGGTCCGGGCATGGGGCCAATCGGGGTGGCCGAGCATCTGGTGGAGTTCCTGCCCGGGCATGGGGTCGTGAACCTCGGCGGCGAAAGTCCGATTGGCACCGTCGCAGCCGCCCCCTGGGGCAGCGCCAGTATCCTTTCCATCCCTTGGGTCTACATCGCCGCTATGGGCGGCGCCGGCCTGACCGAAGCGACCCAATACGCCATCCTTAACGCCAACTACATCGCCCGGCGCCTGCAAGACTACTTCCCCGTCCTCTACCGCGGCCACGCCAACCTCGTCGCCCACGAGTGCATCCTCGACCTTCGCCAGTTCAAGGACATCACCGTCGAGGACGTCGCCAAGCGCCTGATGGACTACGGCTTCCACGCCCCGACCATCTCCTGGCCCGTGCCCGGCACGATGATGGTCGAGCCCACCGAAAGCGAAGACAAGGGCGAGCTCGACCGCTTCTGCGACGCCCTGATCAGCATTCACGCCGAGATCACCGCCATCCAATCCGGCCAGTCCGACAAGCAGGACAACCCCCTTAAGAATGCCCCCCATACCGCCGACCTGCTCGCCGCGCAACCGTGGAACCACCCCTACTCCCGCCAGCAAGCCGCCTTCCCAGCCAAGTGGTTGTACGAACACAAGTTCTGGCCCGCCGTCGGCCGCATAGACAACGTCCACGGCGACCGCAACCCGGTCTGTTCCTGCGCCGGACTGGACTGAATTTGCTTTTGCGCGCCGCCCATGCTCAGCGCTGCGCGCGTGAGCAAAGGCCCGGTCAGATGACAGCGTCCGGCACTGCATCGGCCAGCCCGCCGTGGGCGAGCCGCCCGCCCCGGTCATGTTCAGTCCCAACCCCACCCCCCAAGTGGACATTGTGAACGCCCCGGAAGCTGGGGTGCGGCTGTGGCTGAGCGTCGGGACGGTGACCGAGGACATCATGGTCTTTGGCCGACCGCCGTGCAGCGCGGGCCGGATGAAGCACCGGCGGGTCTATTACCTTGGCCTGCTAGGGCTGGCCACGGATGGTCAATGCGCCATCACCGCGTTCCACACCGCCCGCTTTGGGCCACCTGTCCCCGGCCAGAAGGCATTCATCGTCACCAGCCAGACCAAGAACGGCTGGAAAGGCCAGGAATGGGTGCATAGCGCCATTGTGCCGCCCCCGCCTGAGCCAAAAAACCAGCAAGTGCCTGAAAAGCCATGATTTGCGGCAGCAAAAGCCCCGAGAGCGTCCGGGGCTGGTGCCGCCCTCGCCAAGGTCATTTCCTCGGTCCGCCGCGGCGTGTACAAGGGGTGTACACGGGGTGCACCAGGGATGCACATGGGCTGGAAGCGTGTGCATCCGGTGAGCACCCCTTGTACACCCCTTGTACACGGCTTGCTGGAGGCGCTGTGGCGGCTGGGCGAGGTGAGGGTGGCCGGGATGGTGGCCTGATGAGTGGCCGCTGCCATTATTCGCCAGAGGGACTTACCGCCCTCTCGGGGTGAGCCGCAGTTGGCTTCCTGCGCTCCGCGCCTGACTGCTGCCCGGGGTTTACACCTCGCAGATGGTCATCATCGCGTCGAGCGTCTTGAGGGGGTCTCTGGTGGGCGTGTATTCGTGCGCCAGGTAGCCTTGGTAGCCCAGGTCCGCAATTGCCTGGCAGATGCCCTGGTAGTTCAACTCCTGCGAGGCATCGAACTCGTGGCGGCCCGGATTGCCGGCGGTATGGAAATGGCCGATGTACCCAATGTTCTGCCGAATGGTGCGAATGACATCCCCCTCCATGATTTGCATATGGTAAATGTCATACAGGAGCTTGACCCGAGGTGAGTTGACCCGCTGGCACATCTCGGCGCCCCAGGCGGTGTGATCACACATATAGCCCGGGTGGTTGACCTTGCTGTTGAGCAGTTCCATGCACACGGTAACCGCCTTCTCCTCGGCCAGGCCCTTGATGTGGTTGAGGAAGAGCACGCAATTATCGAGCCCTTCCTCGTCGGTCAACCCCTTCCGGTCGCCGGCCAGCACAATCACGTTGGGCGCGCCGGCTGCCGCGGCGGCCTTGATCGCCTCCCGCATCTTTGGCTCGATATCGGCATGGTTCTTCTTGTCGTTGATGCCCGCCTTGATGCCGCTACCGCCGGGGACCATCGTGGGAACCAGCCCGTGCCTTTTCAGGACAGGGAACGCATCCGGCCCGACCAGGTCAATGCCGAGCGCCCCCAACCGCGCCGCTTCGCGGCATTGCCCATCCAGGTCCAGTTCCGCGCCCTTGAAGACGCCCCGGCACACCGCTTGCTTGAGGCGCCCTTTGCGGGCCGCCGCCCATGCGGGCGGGGCTGCCACGCCCAAAATGGAGAAGGCGGCGGCGCTGCCTGCCAGGGCAAGGAAATGGCGGCGGTCCAATTTGGATGAACAAGCGCGCTTCATGCGATCAAATCCTGGGCAACTCGAAGCCTTTCCGGCGCGGACGCGAGAGCAGTTTGTTTGCCTCTTCGTCGCCGACAAATTCCTCTTTCCTGGGATTCCAGCGGAGCCGGCGCTGCACGGTGCGGGAGATATTGACGAGATGGCACAGGGTTGTGGCCCGGTGCCCGGTTTCAGCGTCGGCGTTGGTCGGCTTGCGCGTGCGCATGCAGTTAAAGAAGTTCTCGATGTGGGGAATGGACTCTTTGGGTCCCTGGGGGGTAACCGGCGGCGCGTTCTGACGCAGTTCCGGCGGGTCCGCAGTATAATCTCCCCGGAGAATCTCGATGCGGCCCTTGTCACCGACGAAGATGGCGCCCAGGTCCTCCATGCCGCGATTGGCTCCCTCCAGTTTGAGCAGGACGCCATTGGCGTAGCGCATGGTTAGTTTGCAGCGGGGTCCCTGCTCTTCGGGCCAGATTTCGACCGGGCCGGTATTATCCGTGCCGAGGGCGCATTGGACCTGGTCGAGGCTGTGCGTGCCCCAGCCGGTGACCCCCCAGCACTGGCCGCCGCCGTCGTACTGGACGTATTCCCCCCAGCTATTGAA
>CAZHEW010000086.1:0-9793 GCA_964531815.1 uncultured Verrucomicrobiota bacterium | reverse complement strand
TATCGGGCATACAGCCTTCGGGCACGTTGCATTTGGGCAATTACTTCGGGATGATGAAGCCCGCGCTGGAGCTACAGGACCAGGGACAGGCGTTCTATTTCATCGCCGATTACCATTCCATGACGTCACTGGTGGATCCCGCCGAGCGCCGCCGGAACACGCTCGATGTGGCGCTCGATTTCCTCGCCTGCGGGCTGGACCCGAAGCGGACGGTGTTCTTCCGACAGTCGGACGTGCCGGAGGTGACGGAGTTGACGTGGATTCTGGGCACCGTCACGCCGATGGGGCTGCTGGAGCGGTGTCATTCCTACAAGGACAAGGTCGCCAAGGGCATTTCGTTCAACTTCGGCCTCTTCGCCTACCCGGTGCTGATGGCGGCGGACATCCTGATTTACGACTCGAACGTTGTCCCTGTGGGCCAGGATCAGAAGCAACATGTCGAGGTCACGCGCGACATGGCCATCAAGTTCAACGAGCAGTACGGGGAGACGTTTGTGGTGCCCGAGCCGCAGATTCGGGCCGAGACCGCCAAGGTGCCCGGGCTGGACGGCGAGAAGATGAGCAAGAGCTATGGCAACACCATCGAGATTTTCGGCGACGAGAAGGTGCTCCGCAAGAAGGTGATGAGTATCAAGATGGACAGCCGCTCGCCGCAGGAGCCCAAGCCGGACGCGGACCAGAACCTGGCCATCCAAATCCTGAGGCTGGTCGCTCCGGCCGCGGCGGCGAAGGATTTTGAGGATCGGCTGCGTGCCGGCGGGCTGGGCTATGGCGACCTGAAGAAGGCTTTGTTCGAGCAATACTGGAACCACTTCGCCGCCGCCCGCGCCAAACGCGCCGAGCTGGCGGCGAACCCGGATTATGTCCGAGAAGTGCTCGCTGACGGCGCGGGCCGAGCGCGCAGCGTCGCGCAGAAGGTTTTGCAGCGGGCCAGAGCCGCCAGCGGCCTCGAATGAGCCTCGCGCCAGGGCGCGGCGGGGGAAAGGCGTTGCGCCTTTGGGTGAGGTCTGAAGCCCTATAGCCGCTCGTGTTTCATCAGCCACTCGTAGAGGGCGGGGTTCTTGTATGTCTCCGTCCAGGAGTTGTGCTGGGCTTCGGGATAGACGGTGAATTTCACGTCCTGGACGCCGGCTTTTCTCAGGGCGTCCACCATGCGCTGTGATTCTTCGAGCGGCACGACGTTGTCTTTGGCGCCGTGGAACGCCCACACGCCGAGGGACATGAGGGCCGGGCCTTTGTCCCGGCTGCCCAGGATCACGCCGATCATCTGGCCGCCGCCGCAGATGGGCACGATGGCGGCAAACTTCTCCGGATAAGCCAGGCCAAGGGCCCATGTGCCGTAGCCTCCCATGCTCAGGCCGGTGAGATAGACTCGGCGGGGGTCCACCGCGTACTTGGCCGCGGCGTCGTCCAGCAACGCCAGCAGCGGTTCTTTCGTCCAGACCTGCTTTTCGGGGCATTGCGGCGAGATGACAATGAACGGGAAATCGGAATCGGCCGTAACATGTTTGAGCGGGCCGTGGGTGGCCACTTTCCAGATGTTCGTGCCGCGTTCGCCCGCGCCGTGCAGGAACAGGATCAAGGGCCAGCGCCGGTCCGCTTTGGCGTCGTAGCCCTTGGGCAGGTAGAGAAGGTAATTGACGGTGGCGCTGGCCGTTTTGGTGAAGTGGAACTGTTGGACGGTTTGCGCGGGTGGCGAGGCTGGAGAGGTCACGATTTGGGCTGAAGCGGGCGGGGCCATCAGCAGCAGGGCCGCCGCCGCGAGGGATGGGGTTGGGTTTTGCATATAGAGTGTTTCATTGGGTTTGAGCGCGGCGGGGCGTTCTGCGGGCCGCCGGCGCCCGGATTACATCAGCTTGAGCTTGGGCAAATCCTGCGAATCCACCAGGCCGACCGGCTCGCGCTTGGCGTTCACCACGATCAGGTCGTCAATGTTCCGCTCGTGGAAGACTCTGAGCGCTTCGACCGCCAGCGCGTTTTCACGGATGCAGATCGGGTTGCGCGTCATGACGTTGCGGAGCGGGCGAGCCAGGAGGCCTTCGTCCGCGGCGATGTGCCGGCGGAAATCGCCGTCGGTGAACACGCCGACCAGTTTGCTGCGGCTGTTGACCACGCTGAGGCTGCCGGACTTGGCCCGGGTCATGATCAACAAGGCCTCTTTGACCGACAGGTTTTCTCCGGCCACGGCGTTGCGCGGGCCGCTGCGCATGATGCTGGCCACCCGCGAGAGCATCGCGCGGCCAATCGCGCCGCCGGGGTGGAACTTGGCGAAGTCCTGGCGTTTGAAGCCGCGGGCCTGCAAGACGGCCATCGCGAGGGCGTCGCCCAAAACGAGCATGGCCGTGGTGCTGGCCGTCGGCACGAGATTGAAGGGGCAGGCCTCGTTGGGGACGCGCACGTTGAGAACCAGGTCGCTGTGCCGCGCCAGCGAAGACTTGGACGCGCCGGTGATGGCGATGATCTTCACGAGGAACCGCTTTAAGGCGGGCAGCAGGTTCAGCAGCTCGTCGGATTCACCCGAGTAGCTGAGGGCCAGGACGGCGTCCCCGTCGTTGACAATGCCCAGGTCGCCGTGCAGCGCGTCCACGCTGTTGAGGACGACGCTGGTGGAGCCGGTGCTGGTGAGGGTGGCGGAAATCTTGTGCCCGATGTGGCCCGATTTGCCGATGCCGACGACGATGATCTTGCCGTGCGCGCGGACGGTCTCAACAATCAGCTCGACAGCCCGCGCGAACGCATCGTCGAGCTGCGCTCGGACAGACTTGAGCGCCGCCAGCTCGATGTCGAACACCTTCCGGGCCTGTGCCAGATGATTCACGCGCGCAGCATGCCCGGAAAGGCCGCAGCGTTCAATGAGGATTGTGCGCCGGATTGCATCCTCTCCGGATATTTAGTCTCGCGCGAAAGCCCGCGCTCTTGCTTAATGGGGACGCTTGATGAAATGAACAGCTATTTTAGCACGGGCGATTGGGTCATTATTCTCACTTACCTGCTTGGGATTATTGTGCTGGGGCTGTGGTTTGGCAAAGACCAGCACAACACGCGCGATTACTTTCTGGGCAGCAAGAACGTGCCTTGGTGGGGCATCGGCATGTCAATCGTCGCCGCGGAAACGAGCGCGCTGACGATCATCGGGGTGCCGGCGATGGCCTACGGCGGCAACATTGCCTTCATCCAGATGATCATCGGCTACGTCATTGCCCGCATCATCCTGGCCGTCGTTCTTGTGCCGCATTATTTCAAAGGCGAGATTTACTCTCCCTACCAGCTTTTCGCCGACACCTTCGGCCACTCCGCCCGCCAGACGGCGGGGGGCTTCTTTCTCATTAGCGAAACGCTCGCCGCCGGGGTCCGCGTGTACGTTGCCAGCATTCCGGTCAAGCTGATGCTCGGCGATAAGGTCCTCAGCCTCGGCCTTGGTGATCCCATCTTCGGTGCCATCTTCCTGTTCGTGGTCCTCTCACTGCTCTACACCTACGTCGGCGGTGTCAAAGCGGTTATCTGGACCGATGCCGTGCAGTTCGCGTTGTTCCTTCTCGGCGGCCTCTTCGCGTTGTGCTACATTCCGACGCTGGTCGAGGGTGGGCTGGGCGGGTTGTTTTCGAAGGCAACGGAGGCCGGCAAGCTTCACTGGCTGAATGCCGCGCCCCCATCCGGCACCTCATTCGTCCAGTTCCTCTTCGACAAGCCCTTCAACATCTGGATGGGCATCATCGGCGGCACCGTCATGGTGATGTCGTCGCACGGCGCCGAACAGCTCATCGTCCAGCGCGTGCTCACGTGCAAGACCATCGCCGACGGGCGCAAGGCCCTGGTCCTGAGCGCGGTGGTGATTTTCCCGTTGTTTCTGATCTTCCTGCTCGTCGGCGCCATGCTGTGGGTCTTTTATCAAGGCCACCCCTTCCAGATTCCGCTGCCCGAGACGAGCCCCGGCTCCGGCATCACCGCCAACGATTTCATCTTCCCCATCTTCATGATGACCGAGGTTCCGCATCTCCTGAAAGGCTTCCTGATCGTGGCCATCCTCTCTGCCGCCATGTGCTCCGTCAGTTCCGCGCTGACCTCCCTGGCCTCGGTCTCGACTATGGACTTCGTGAAGCAGGTGCTCCCCGGGCGCAGCGAAGCGTTCTTTCTGCGCTTCAGCAAGCTTTCCACCGTAGTCTGGGCGGCCGCCCTGATTCTGGTGGCCTACCTGAGCCGCAAGGTCCCCTTTGTCCTCAACGCCGCCTTCGCCTTGCGCGGGCTGACCAGCGGCGCCCTGCTGGGCGGGCTGGCGCTGGCCATCTTCTGGAAGAAAGGCCGGGGCGTCCCGGTCATCACCGGCATGATCGTTTCGCTGGTCTGCATGACCGCCATTCAACTCCTGCCCCGACTTTCCCAGACGCGCGACTTGTGGATGAAGACGGTCGGCACAGAGATCTTCTGGCCCTGGTACACTCTCATCGGCCTGGTTATCACCCTGGTGACGGCGGTGCTGGTGCGTCGCCTGCTGCCGCCCCGCCCTGGCGCCGCGCAGAATTGAATTCGGCGGCAGCGCGGGGCTTGGATCCGCCATGCCCCGGGCCGGGGCGTTTTCAGGCACTGCGCGGGCGCTGGGGCGGAATACCTCAGCGCGCACGCCCGCTTCGCAGCCTCGGCGGGGAGCTCGTCCGGAGCCGCCGGGTTACTTTGCCGGTTTGGCGTTTGGCTCCAGCATAGAGGCCGCCAGGCATAGCAGCAGCAACCGGCAGCCGGCAAGAATCGGGCGGGATGGGCGGCTCAAGGCTTCTCTCCGTCCTTTTGCACGTCGAGTTCGAAGACCTGGTACTTGGTGCGGGTCATGCCCAGGCGCTCGTAGGCTTGGCAGGCGCGGAGGTTATCCGCATGCACATAGAGCCGGATGCCGCAGACCTCGCGGCGCGCGCGGGCCAGATTCCGCAGGTGGTCAAAGATCGCGCGGAACACCCCGGCGCGGCGGAACTCGGGCTTCACGTACACGCTCTGAATCCACCAGATATTGCCGTTGCGCCAGTCGCTCCACTCATAGGTGATCATCGTTTGGCCGATCACGGCACCTTCCGCTTCCGCGACGTAGTAGATGCCCTTGGCCCGGTCTTGCAGCATGGCGGCAACCCCCGCCTGGACGCGGGCCGCCTCCAACTCCAGCCCTTCACTTTCCCGCGCCAACTGCATATTGAAGTCGGCGATCACCGGCCCGTCGGCCGGCGCCGCCTCGCGAATCCTGAATTCCATGCCGCAAGCTTAAGGCGTGCGCCGCCGGAAGCAATTGGTTTTCCCAGGCCCGGCGTTTCAGAGGCGGCGTGACAAACCAGCCACGGCGAGTAGTCTGGGGGGGTGATGGACGAGCCGATTCAGCTTCCCATTGACGGCGTGCTGGACCTGCACGCATTCAGTCCGCGCGAGGTCAAGGACCTGGTGCCGGACTACCTGGCGGCGTGCCGGGAGCGCGGCATTTTCCAGGTGCGAATCATTCACGGCAAGGGCATCGGCAATCTCAGGCGCACGGTGCATGCCATCCTGTCCAGACACCCCGGCGTCGTGTCCTTTAGCCTCGACCATCCGCAATACGGCGGCTGGGGGGCGACCCTCGTCCATTTGCGGCGGCCTGAGGCTGAGCGCTGACGGATGCGTGCCTGGCGCGGCAACCGCATGGGAGCCTTTGGACGGGGGCCGCTCAGAAGCCGCGATTGGCGCGCCAAAGGAGCACGGCGCCGACGGCCTGGAAAATGAAGTTCGGCAGCCAGACGATCAGGTGCGGCGAATATTCAGGCTGCTTGTCGAAGGTTTGCCCGAGCACGATGAAGCCGTAATAGATAGTGACCAGAATGAGGGCGATGCCGATGCCGACGTTGGTTTCGCGGCGGTGCATCCGAATGGCCAGCGGGATGCCGACCAGGGTGAAGCCGAAGCAGGCGAAGGAAAAGGCCATCTGCTGGTGAATCTGGAAGCGGATGGGGGTGGTGGGGTCGCCGCGCACGCGTCCGAGCTCGCGCCGCCGGGCCCGCAATTCCTCCGCCGAGACATGCCGGCCAGGCTCTGGCGCGCTGAGCCGCGCCTCCCACTCGTGCAATTCGTCCCAGAGCTGGGTGGCGGTCATGTTGCTGAGCTTGGGGCGAAGGGTGGTCCGCCGCGGCTTGGGGTCAAGCCGCACCGGCAATTCCGCAAACGCGCCGGGCATCATCTGGCCGTTGCGGAAGTCCACCACCTTGCCGTCGTAAAGGTACAGGGTGATGCTCTTGGTGAGCGCGTCTACTTCCAGCCGTCCCCTGGCGGCGCGGACAGTGGTTACCACGTTGGTTTCGTCCTGGATCACCCAGGCCATAACGTCCCGCAAGTCCCCGCGCCGGTTCTCCCCGACGTAGAAGATGTAGCCGGGGAAATCCTTGATGAACCGGCCTTCGGGCAGTTGGACTCCTGAGAGCTCCAGGCGGAGGTTGAAGAGGATGCTGTCGTAGGCGACGCGGCAGCGCGGCCCGAGTTCCAGGTTGAACAGCGCGCTCAGGGCGCACAGCGCCAGGCTCAGCAACAGCACCGGGCTGACCAGCGACAGCAGGCTGATGCCGCTGGCCCGGACGGCCGTCAGCTCCTGGTCGGCGCTGAACCGGCCAAAGACCAGCAGCGTCGCCGTCAACATGCCCATCGGCAGCGCGAAGATCCAGGCGAAGGGGATCAGCAGAGCCGCCGCCTCGGCCACCACGCCGAGGCTCATCTGGCGATTGACCAGCAGCGGAAGAATCTGCTTCAGCGCGTTGCCCAGCAGCAAGACGAAGGTAAAGACCATCACAGTAAGCACCAGGGACGCCAGCATCTGGCGCATCAGGTATGCGTGCAAGGTCTTCACGGGGGACCATCGTCAGCGGCTTGGGCGCAATTCGCAATCGAAAAGGTGGTCGGCGCTTGACTGCAGCTCCGCATGGGCTAGGCTGCTGTTTGTGAACTGGATGCGCAGCCAATGCGCCGAGCGCCGATCAAGGTCAAAGAGCCCGAACCGGACGGTTCTGCCGGGACTCCGGCTGGCTGGCAGCGCGCAACCAACTCCCGAGACTGTTCCCACCAACCAATGACGACGATGAATCCTCCTCGCTTCTTCTCCTCCTGCGCCGGGTGTCCCATGAACCGGCGGAACTTTCTGGCCCGGGCCGGCGCCGCAGCCGCCGGCGCGCTGGCCGCCCCGGCGTGGCTCAACGCGGCGGAACCCGGCAACAAGATGCGAATCCGCGTGGTCTATTCCTTGCATGCAGAGAAGCAACCCCGGCCGGATTGGCCCAACCAGGGCTTCGACTTCAGGCCGCACATGGAGCGCGTCAATAACCTGCTGGCGAAGAGGTGCCCGGAGTTCGAATTCGTCAGTTCTATGGCCACCGGCGAGGAGCAGGCCAGGAAGCTGCTCGAGCAGGACGCGGCCGCCGGCGACATTGACGGCTACCTGGTGTATCAGATGAATTGCTGGAACCGCGTCGTGCAGACGATGGCGACTTGTGGCAAACCGGTCCTCTACGCCGACTTCCAGTATGGCGGCAGCGGCGGCTTCCTGGTCTATAACGCGGCGTTCCTGCGCAGCAAGGCGCCTAATGTTGGGTTTGTCGCCTCGTCACGCCCACACGACCTGGTGGAAGCGGTGAAGTGCTTCCGCGCGGCGAAGGGGGGCGGCTCGGCGGCTGATTTCGTCGCCGCCGCCGAGCAGGCGCGGTTGAGAGGGACGCCGCGCGCCGGCCGGGCAGCCGGCCGGAACGACCCGGTGAAGTGTCTCTCGCCGCAGGAGTGCCTGGGCCGGTTGAAAGAGGCCAAAATCCTGGCCACGCGAGGCCAGAACTCGGGCCCGGGCGGCGAGGTGATGGGAATCAAAGTGGAGATGATTCCCTTTGCGGAACTTAACGAGGCCTGGAAGCAGGCGGACAAGGACGAAGCCCGCGCGGTGGCTGACCGTTGGATGAAGGAAGCGAAGCGGATCGAAGGGGTCTCGCGCGCGGAGATCGAGAACTCCGCGGCGATGTACCTGGCGGAAAAGGCGCTGTTGAAGAGACATGGGGCGGTGGGGATCACCATCAACTGCCTCGGCGGGTTTTACGGCAACCACATTCACGCCTATCCGTGCCTGGGCTTCTACCAACTGAACAACGACGGGCTGATCGGCGGCTGCGAGTGCGACATCCGGTCAGCGGCCACGATGGTCATCGGGACGACGCTGACACAGGGGCGGCCCGGCTACATTTCCGATCCGGTGATTGACACGTCGAAGCGGCAGATCATCTATGCCCATTGTGTGGCTTCCAGCAAGGTATTCGGCCCGGCGGGGAAGATGAACCCCTACGAGATTCTCACCCACTCCGAGGACCGGCAGGGGGCTGCGGTCCGATCGCTGATGCCCACGGGCTACATGACGACCTCCATCAAGTGCGACGAGGAGCGCAAGGAGATAGTGTTTCACCGCGCGCTCGCTGTGGCGAATGATCCGGACGACCGCGCCTGCCGCACGAAGTTGTGTGCGGAGCCGGTCGGAGACCTGGAAAAGCTGTTCGGGATGTGGGACCAATGGGGTTGGCACCGCGTCACCTTCTACGGCGACCTGAAAGAACCGCTGTACGCTTTGGCCGAGGCCGCGGGCTGGAAGGTGATTGAAGAGGCCTGAGGGAGGCTGGAGCGGTCAACCCTGAGTCCGCTTCCGGAACCGCCGCAGAATCAGGTCCGTCACTTCCTGCGCGGCGGGGACTCTTAGCCACAGGGCCAGCAACCAATAGACCAGCACGGCGAGGCCGCCGGGGACCATGACCATGCCGATCTGGAGCATCAGCGTGGCGTGGCCGAGTTGCCGTTCCCAAAGCCAGGCGAGCGCCGCCGCCACGCCCCCCGCCAGGATGGCATTGGGCACCAGCACCAGCAGCGTGTTGACCAGGCCGGCCAGGCCCAACCGCAAGAGCTTGCGGCGCAAAGCATACACCAGCAGCCCAAGGTTCAGAGTAGCGCTCAAGGTATTAGCCACAGCCAACCCGGCTTCGCGGTAAGGCTGCACCAGCCAGAAGGCAAACCCGAGATTCAACACCAGGCAGACAATACTGATCTTCATCGGAGTCTTGATGTCGTTGAGGGCATAGAAGGCGCGGGCCAGGATGTTGTTCATCGAGAACATGAGGAGCCCCGGGGCCAGGCAGGCGAGCGCCAGGGCGACCCGCTGGGTGGCGTCGGGACCGAATTTGCCGTGTTCGAAGATCAGGCGCACGATCGGCACTGCCAGTGACAGGGCAATGGCCGCGGCGATTAGATTGGCAAAGGACAGATAGCTCAGCCCCTGGCTCAGGGTCTGGCGGAACTCGGCGTGTTTCTTCTCCGCCGCCAGGCCGGCGAGCGTCGGCAGCAGGTAGGTGGCGAGCGAAATGCCGAACAAGCCTTGCGGCAGCTCCATCAGCCGCACCGAATAGTTGAAGGTGGCGACGATGGTAGGCTCGAACCAAAACGAGAAGCACTGCGTGACGAGCACATTGATCTGGAAGGCGGCGACCCCAATCGAGCCGGGCAGCATCTTGCGGACGACTTCACGAACGGTGGGGTCGCGCCAGGGCGAAACCCACTCGTAGCGGTAACCCTCGCGGGAGAGACTCGGCAACTGGAAGAAGGCCTGGGCCAGCCCCGCCACCAATACCCCGATGGCGAGGCCGAAGATTTGTTCCTCCAGGCGGAGCCCCAGGCGCGGCGCCAGCAGCAGCACGCTGGCAATCATGATCACGTTGAGCACCACCGCGCCCAGCGCCGGCACGAAGAAGTGGCCGCGCGCGTTGGCCATGCCGATGAACACGGC
>CAZHEW010000085.1:0-9793 GCA_964531815.1 uncultured Verrucomicrobiota bacterium | reverse complement strand
TTAGGGCGATGACACCAAGCAGCGGGGCTAGGATGACACAAGCACAGACTGCCACCGCCGCATCGAATGCCCGTTTCACTCGTATCCCGTAGGGGCCGGGCTCAACTCAGCCCTCGACGCCGGACGAACTCGACGATCCGCCGTGCACGGGAGTTAGAGATTCCCGAATGGATGGGGAGGTTTACAACGGTGTCGGCCGCCAGCTTCGCCATGGGACAGTGGCGATCATCCCAATTCAGACCCAATCGATTCGCATTCTGCGGATGCAGACAATGATCAAACCAGTGCCCCAATTCAATTCCCGCAGCTTCCGCTTCCTGCAGCAAACGTTCCTTGTTCGGCACCCGAACCGGATACCGCAACAAGACTGACCCTGCGGTGCGAGCAAAGGCCGGGAGCCCAAACTGGTCGAGCAGAACATCATAACCATTTGTCAACGCGACTCGATGTTGGTTGATGTCGGCCAAGCGTTGCCGACGCCGATTCAGCACCCAGCGTTGCAGCCGAGCCATGCGGCGCAAGACCAGAGCCGGCCTCTCCCCCCGCAATTCGGCTGGTGAACTCGATCCCATCACAAGGCGCCTCCGAGCCAGTGCTCGATAAGCCCGTCGGGCGACCCAATAAAGGTTCAGCCTTCGAGCTCTATCGTGGACGACCAACAGCGCCAGGAGCAGCAGGCTCGCGGGGAAACTCGTGGCGTCAGCCTCCGCGGCCACCTGGGCGAGAGCGGTCGAGAGCTCCGGACGATTACCCTGGGCAAATCCTCCCAAGCCCGTGGTGTAGGGCTTGTTCCACTGTGTCGAAAAGAAAGCGGCATCGCCGAATGAACCCACCAGGGTTCCGTCCACGGCCGCTCCCTCCGTATGCGCGCAGTCTTCGATGACCTGCAGTCCACGGTTGTGAGCCCAGGCGGCGATTCGCACTGAGTCGCGGTTGATGTTGCCGTAGGTGTGCTGCAGGATCACGGCCTTCAGTTGGCCGTCGGTCCCTGCCTCTCGGAGTCGTTCCACGACCTGCCGGTACCCCTCCAATGACACGTTGTAGCTGTCCGGTTCGATGTCCGCGTACTCCGGAACGGCATCGGCATATCGAACGGCGTAGGGCACAACCACACATGTATAGCCCGGCACCAGAATTCGATCCCCAGCAGAGATGCGGAGCGCTTTGAGAATCGCATAGAGGGCCGTTCGCCCCTTGCAGAAATAGAACTGCGGCGGCCGCGACGGGCAGTCTCGATGCTCGCTCTGCGCGCTGGGTTTCTGAGTGTGATCACTCATGAGCAGGTCGCCAGAGCGGCGAGATCGTGAGTCGGCCACGATTGCGTGCTGGCCGCTGTCTGGGCGAAGACGGGCCGCGCGCATCCTAGCAGGCGAGTGAACTTGGCTTCAAATCCACCGCGCCCCAGTCCTTGGTGCAGGCGACTCTTCATGGGCAAAGGGAAACTCAGCGTCCTGAACTCATCTGGATCAAACTCGTACGGATGACAGTAGGCGACAAACGTGCCGCCCGCAGTCAGCGTGCGTCGGATGGCCCACCGAATCACCCACCATGGTAACAGCCGATGGTATCCGCCGCCCGCTACGGGCCAGCGACGCCCTAAACCCTCAACCGTCGCGAGTGGGAGCTGCACAATATGGTCGCCAGAGGGCAACCGCACGCGCACCGGCTGCGCCGGCCAGCCGGGAATCCCGTACCGCCCATGCCGGATGGGATAGATACTGGAATCGTATTGAAAGCCCTCCGTCGCCAACACCTCCAGCGCCCAGAGCGAATGACGCGTGATCGAGAAATCGGGTGCCCGATAGCCAGCAACGGCTCGCCCGGTCAACTCCTCGAGCAGACGCTTCGATCTCCGCACATCTTCCCGAAACTCGGCGGGCGCCTGCCGGAACACCTCGAGATGCCCATAACCATGTGATGCGACCTCATGACCATCTGCTGCCATCCTCTGTACGCAAGCGGGAAAGCGCTCCGCAAACTTCCCCAGGACAAAGCATGTCACTTTCCGCCCGGAAGCCGCGGCGATATCCAAGAAATGCTCTGTATTTCGGCGCGCCCGTTCCGTAATCGGTAACGAATGATCCCAAGTCGATTGGGGCCAATCTTCGACGTCGACTGACACGACCAATGGCATCGCCTCACGATAGTCCGGGAACTCTCGGCGTTGCGTCCTCGGAGGCTACCCAGCAGTGCGCAGCCCTTGTTGGGTCAACTCTTGCTCAAAGCACGTGCGGATGGGTCCGACCGACGCGTGGCTGAGGAGCCATCGCAGCTTTGGCTCAGTCCGGCTGCGGTTGTGGTACTGAGCCCAGCGAGTCCAGGCCCGTCGCCATGGAGGTGTGCGTTGAAGGCATTCGCTGAGGTAGCGGCTGTTGTACTGGTGATCCAGTTCGTACGGATGAACATAGAAGACCGCCCGCCGACGACTTCGCTCGAGCTGACGCAGTGCCCAGCGGGTATAGGCCAGAGGAAAGTGGCGCAGGTAACCTCCCCCACAGCAAGGCAGTCGCCAGGAGCCCACCTCGACTACCGAAAGGGGGATCTCCAGGAGACGACCGCGGGCGGTCGTGAGCCAATGGGGACCGAGGGGCGCATCCGCTGCGCCATACCGCCGCTCGCCAAAAGGAAAGGAGCTGCTATCGTAGCGAAAACCGGCTTCCACCAGAATCTCGAAAGCCCAAGGCGTGCGTTCGCCCAGGCTGAATGCGGCCGCCCGGTACCCGACACTTGGCTGGCCCGAAGCTGCTTCAACCGCCTGCTTGGCCCGCAAAACATCCTGTCGGAATTGGCCGGCTTCCATCTCCCAAACCAGTTGATGGTGATAGCCGTGCACTCCGAGTTCATGACCCTCTGCGGCGATATGCCGCACAAGGCGGGGAAACGCTTCCGCCACTTCGCCCAAGACGAACCAGGTGGCCTTCGCGCCGTGGGCCGCGAATAACTCGATCAACCGCCGCGAGTTCCGTTCGACTGCGTCCGTTGGCGGCGCCACGTGACCCTCCAGGGCCAAGACGGTTCCACTATACCAGTCCTCCACATCCACACTCAGAGCGTGAGCCGGTCGGGACATTGGCAATAGTACGGTCTACAGCCGCGGTTCCCAGGCTGGCATTTCCCCGCCTTGCCGCCTCGCAACTGCCTCGATCCGCTCAACGTACCGATCGAGAATGTCCGTCAAGAGCAGCCGATCATTCACGAGTCGCCGTCCCCGCTCGCCCATGGCCGCAAAGGGTTCGTAGTCGGCCGCCGCTTGGCGAACCAGACTGGCCAACGCGACATGATCGAAAGGAGCAACAACCCTTCCCGTATCGTAGCGCCGAATCAGGTCCGCTTGCTCGCCCTCCATCGCGGCGAGAATCGGTTTGCCCGAGCCCATGTAATCGACAAACTTGTTCTCGAAATAGATGTGAATCAGCCGGCTGCGAAAGAGCGTCATGAGCGTCACATCGGCAGCCGCGATGATCGCCGGAATCCGCTGCTTGGCAACCGGCTCGTGAAAGTGAATGTTAGACAATTCCAGGTCTCGAGCCAATTGCACAGCCGACGCTTTGCTCTGCCCGTCGCCAAAGAGATCAAAGCGAATCCGCGGGTGCGCGCGCAACTCTGCCGCGGCCCGCACGAGCACATCAATCGCGGTGACTTCGGTGTGCGTGCCTGTGTAAAGCGCGACAAATTGATCTCTCCAACCGTACTCGCGGCGGACCGCCGCGATGTCGGCGGGTTCAATCTTAAAAAGGACCGGGTCGAATCCGTTGGGGAAAACGTCGATCAAGTTGGGCGAGATGCCCTTTCTGACCAACTCGGTCTTAATCCCAGGCGTTACGCTCACGATCCGGGCGGCGCGCCGGTACAGCAGATTGGCCAAGGCATAAAGTGGGCGCAGTTTCCATCCGGTAATTGCCTGTCGCACTTCGAGCGCATCTGGCCAAAGGTCTCGAACCTCCAGCAAGAACTCTGCGCCCCGCCAACGCGCGACTGCCAGAGCCGCTGGACCAGTCAAGAGCGGTTGAATACTGACAAGAACAACCGTCGGCCGCTCCAAAAGCAAACCGGTCAAGCAGGCCTTGAGGGCGAACACACCATACGTGGCAAGGCGTGCCCTGAGGCTGGCACGCATCAACCGAGGAGCACGGCAGCGCCACACCCGGTATCCCCCGCCGTTCGGGCTCTCGTATTGCTCCGCCGTTTCGGTGCGTTCGTCATAGACGTTAAAGTCCCCCGTGACAACACACACGCGGTGGCCGCGATCCGCCAGCAGACGGACCAGCTTCCGAGCGCGCAACGAGCCCGCCGATTCTGCTGCAGGGAAGAACTGGTTATAGTAGTGGACAACCATCCTTCCGGTTAATTCGGTCTGGATTTGGGGCTCTGCCTGGCGTGCTGAATCGGCCAACTGACCTGCTCACCCGCTGCAGCGGACACAAGCACGGTGAGCCGGTGTCCTTCCTGGGTCTGGATGTCGACGGGTAAGTCTACCAGGTCCAAGTCGCTTGAATTGACCACACGAACGGTCTTGCCCTCGAGGCTGACACGTACCCGACGCGTTTTGGGGCTCAACACCTCACGCCAATACTTGCCTACCCCAAACACCGTGTTCATGTGGAGATCCCCGTTCATCCTGTCGATGATGTAGCGGAGAAGATACTCTGTGAAGCGAGTACATGCAGCGCCGTCGAACTGCCGCAGATGCTGATGGCACATGTAGATCATCGGAATGCCCAACCGGTGCGACCGATGGACCCAGAACAGCAACATCGCAACGTGAAATGCGTGCTGGGGATCACCGGGGTACCGCGTTGTCAATTCCACCGTGGCGGTTTGATGCGGATGGTGCGGAGGGGGGTGCAGCAGGACGTTGTCCCGCGGACGCACGTCCGAACCACTCAGCACCTCGCAGCCGGCTGCCTCCATCGCAGCTGCCGTGTGTTCGTCGTTTGTTCGGTTCGGTTTTGCCCAACTTCGCGGTTCAAAACCGAAGGCGTTGACAAAGCACTGTTTCGCTTGGAGGGCATTGTCCCGCTGCTCGGCGAACGAGGAGCGGTCGGCACTCAGCCAAGGGTAATTCCCCGCGCCCATCCGCGCCTTGGGCTGCCAGCCGTTTTCCGGTGCCCCCGAGGTGTCTGTCCCATAGTGCAAATGCCCATGATTGCCCAACTCCATCAAGTAGGGTTTGGCAGATGTAAACGGGTAAGCGCAGATGTGGCGCAACTCGACCTTCTCGTGAAACCAAGCCACAAAACGCGGAATCTCGCTCGCACCACGCTCGACTCCATAGTGAACCGCCCAGTCGCGGGCGGCTGTCTTGTCGAGCGCCAGCCGACTCGACAGGAACATCGTCTGCGGCACGCGATACCGCGCAGCCAAACCAAGAGCTACCTCCAGTCCCTCCACCGATTGGCGCGTAGACGTGTCGTAAAGATCCATATCCCCCCGCCACACAAAGGCGGACCGAGCCCCTCCGGGATACCGTCGCACGCCAGCCCTCACCGGCGTCACGTGGGAGGGATCGATGCAGCCGTCATAATGCACCCGGATTCTTCGGCGGAAATGGCCCCAAATCACCTCGATCGTGAGAGTTCCCGCTCCCCCGACGCGGTCGGCCCAGCAGCGCCAAAGCACGCGCTGGACGTCACCAGTGTGCAGGACGGGAAGTTCGCGAGTTTCTTGTGCGTCAACACGAACCGACGCATCTCCCTCGCAATGGACCCGCACTTTTGTCTGCGTGGGAAACAGGCTGTGATTACCGACCATGAGCACTATTTCGAAGGGGAGGCCAACGAGCAATGAGCCAAGCCGATACCGAGGCCACCGCGCGTGGAAAGGGCCCGACAAGTTCAGGCTCAGCACGGGGTGGGTTGACGGTGCCGGATATCCTTGAGCCAGGCCCAAAGTCGTCCGGGCTGGCGGCGGATGGATGCCGATAGTGTCCAACTCGGCATAGGCGTCGGTCAGCATGGCACGTTCCCAGGCTCGGACGTATAGCTCCAACACGACCAAGACCAAAGCGACCACCAGAATCCCTGCCACAGGCAAACCGCCCAACCACAGAGCGCCCAGTCCAATACCGGCCGCTCCAGACTCGGCAAGGTGACGCGAGACTCCGAGGCGTTTTACGAAAACCTCGAACAAGACGTTGCTCAAATACAGCACCCAGCCGCAGGACGTCGGCGCAAGGAAGATCAATCTCGCGCAGGCAACGCACACGCAGGCGATGCAGCCCACAGCCAATGCAACGATTGATGAAAGAGCGCTCATCTCGACACGATAGCCTTCCGCCACCGGATCATCGCAGCATCGCCCTCCGCCGCCGCCTGTCGAAACAATCGATCAACCGGGTAAGACAGAACGCACAGAACGGTCCCGGGTCTGCCCAGGAGAAGATCTCCTCCCTCAGATTGCGGCCAAAGAACCAAAAGAAACTTGGGCGGGCTCTAAATCGCTCCGGGGACCGAAGAAACCATACGCAGTCGCTTAGAAGGTAGCGAAGATAAAGTCCCTTCACATACTCCCGCTGGGGTTCAACCGGCAGCCCCAAAGCCATCCGGTATAGCAAGTACGGGAACTCGAGGCCGGCGCAAACCAGGATCTTGATACTGCGCGTGAACCGGGGATTGACCTCCATCAGCTTCGGCACATTGTCTCGCGGATCCACGATGAAATCGCAGTCCCCCATCCCCTGCCAGCCGATGCCCTTCAAGAATCGTACGGCGACATCCACAATGTCCGGCCGGTCCACCGTGCTGTTCAGCGTGCTCGAGCCGCCGGTCGGCGGGTAAAAGCGTGGCTTGTCGTAAACGCCAGCAGCCAGCACTTTCTGCCGTGCGTCCATTAAGACCTCCGCTTTGTACTGCATACCGGAGTGCGGAATGTATTCCTGTACAATACAAGGCCCATACTGTGCCGTCGTCGTGCCGTAAAGAGCACGCAGATCGGACGGCGAGGTCGGATAACCTATTCCACGGGCGCCGTTGGAGATGCACGGCTTCAACACAACAGGGTAAGACAAATCGCTGCGTGCCACGGCTTCAATGCCTACTTCTGCCGGGTATTCAGTGCGCGGAATCGGAATCCCAAGGCGCTCCGCGGTCTTCATCGTCTCGGACTTGTCCCGACAGAGCATGAACGTCGAAAGGTCGGGCAGGGGGATGCGCGTGTACGGGCTTAAGCGTGCCTTGCCTTGGGCCATCACCCAGGTGGTCTGTTCACCAAACGGGATGGTCACGGCGTAGCGGCCCGACCGCACCTCTTGTTGCACCCAGGTGACGAATCGATCCGGCTGGTCATCAGCACTTGGGCAAAGGAGCCGGCGCCGAGGGTACCGCGACCAATAACCCATACTCAGGCGTCCCGGAGCGGCAAGTGTGATTGGTACATGGTGCCGAGCCAGGTTCTCAAGTGCTGGAAGGACCGGGTTCGCGTCGCCTCCCACCAGCAAGACCTCACCCGCTGGCTCGCCTTCATTCATTTCTTGAGCAGCACCAGGAGTAGCAACCTACCATCGAAGCGTCACACGTTGTCGCGCTGGCACACTCACAAGCCGCATGAAGCGGCCACCGCCTGCGAGCGTTACTTCCACCGGAAGACAATCGAGGCTGCGCAGCGAAGTGTTCTCTACAGTGACGGCCTGCTCAACACATTCAAGGCGGATGCAGCGGGTGCGTTCACTCAGAACATCCCGCCAATATCGCCCAATCGCAGTCAGCGTTGCGGGATATACAGCACCCTCGCAATCAGCTAGCACGTATCGAATGAGTTCCTCTGTCAAATGGTAGCAGGTTGCGTCGAGGTAACGGAGGAGGTGATGATGAGCGAGAAAGACGAGTACACGCCGCGTCCGAATCGCTGCACCCAGCCAGTACTTTAAAACCCCCAACTGAAAGGCATCGGTCGGATCTTTCGGATACTTGCGCGTCAATTCTACGAGCGCGCGGCATCCTGCTGGATGGTGAGGCGGCGGCAGCCGAAATACCTTGGTGACCTTTGTCGCGTTGGTTTCCGACCCAACCTCAATACCCGCGGCTTCCGCGGCTCGCGCCGTCTCCCCGTCGTACACATCGCTTGGAATCGTGAAACTATGCGAGCCAATGCCCAACAACTCTTTGAACACTCGCGCGTTTTGAAGGAGATTGTCGCGTTGCTCGGTAAACGAGTCAGCGGGGTGCACGCTCAACCACTCATAGCGGCCCTGGCCGATTCGCGCATGGCTCTTCCATCCGTTCTCCTCGGTAGCCGCAGCATGAGTACCATAGTGCAGATACATATGGTTCCCAATTTCCGCCGCATAGGGCCGTTCTGAGCGACAGGGCCACTCGAGCTCCGGTGCCATCTCGACTTCCTCCTTCAGGAAGCGAACGAAACCTGGAATTTCTCCGGATCGGCGATCCCAACCAAACTGCCGGCAAAAGCGACGGTGTTCTTCCTCGATGAGACTCAACCTCCCGGACAGCATCAGCGTGGACGGCAGTTGAAACCGAGCGCCCAATCCCAGCGCCATCCGCAGGCCATCCACGGATTGGAAAGTGGCCGGATCATACAGATCCTGATCTCCGCGCCAGTTGAACGCCGCCTCCGCACCGTGCTTCCATCGTTGAATCACCGCCGCGCAAGGGCGTGCACCCGCGCCGCTGACCACCTTCGCCACAGCCAAAGTACGCTCGAAGCAAAGGTCGCCATGAGCCACTCGCACCAGGACACGAGCTTCCCCACCAACCTGAGCCGCCCGAAGGCAAAACCGGGTCGACAGACAACCGCCCGGCTCCGGGCACTGTCGGTCGCCGGTCTCGGCCTGGACGAGAGTGACTCGATCCGACAGAGACTCGACTGCAATCGACAGAGCCAACTGAGGCCGGACCAGACTCGGATTCGATACGATGATCTCAAACTCCTGCTCAATTCCTTTGGGCCAGACGCCCAGATCATACCTCGAACGGTTCCGGTGCATGATTGGGCCCCGGAGAACCACAACCAGTCGCGGGATTGGCAAAGGGACTCGGCCCCGAGACGGTTCATGTTGCCGGGAAAGACCTCCCGATCGCCATTTCAGGTCTGTAATCAGCGCAATTACCCACGCTCCGCCCAACACCATTGCCAGGCAAACAGCGCTGGGGGCACCAGCGACCAACCAAGTCAATAAAGAGAGCGCTCCAAACAAGATCCCGTCGATCTGAGTGCGGCTCAGCCAGCAACGTTTTGTCAAAACCTCATAGACCCCATTCGCTATCATCATCAGCCAGCCAACACGCCAACGAGCCAGGAACAGGCACTTCGACAAGAGGAATAAAGCTGTCAGAACAGCCAAAAGCAAAGCCGATCCCATCGTCTGTAAATCGCTCATGCTGCGAGTAAACGGACTTCGAGATGCGCCGCATCTAAGTCAGGACAGTGGCTGTGCCGCCACACCTATTCGCGAGCGCACAAAACACTTGACAGCTCTTTCCCGGCTGCTGTAGCTGCCGAAATCCTTTCCAGCTGGCCGAGGTTGCGACAGCGATCACCTCGGACCTCAACGCAAGCGCGGTTCCCTCGGATAGCCGAAAGGCCCCGCCTCGTAGCAACTGTACACCCGCTTGCCCAGTTGGGTCTGCTTTTGAACCCATTGCAGGAATTGGGCCGGACGAAACCGTTGCGGTGGCTGTGGCGCGCCGCCCTCAATCTGTCGCACGACCACATACCAGTTGAGGTGAACATCCACTCCCAGCTTAATCACCTCAGGCACTGCCGACCCTTTGCCCCTCGCCGCGTTCTGGCCCGGCGCCGGCGCAGGGCCGATGGGGCCATCCAAGTCCCGCGCGGC
>CAZHEW010000084.1:1301-9830 GCA_964531815.1 uncultured Verrucomicrobiota bacterium | reverse complement strand
ACGGCATCAAACGCACGCCGTATCTGGCGAAGGCGGTCGTGAATCTTCTGCTGGGACTGGCTCTGTTATTCCTGGTCAACTTCGGTGTCGGCACCTTGCTGTTGCGCTCGGTTTGCCTCGGCGTCGGCGAGATTTTGGCAGGAGCCCTTCTTGCGTTCATGCTGGTTAAGCGAATTCAGAAAGAAGGCTTGCCTCTGGAACCCCAGGTTCCCTCCCCGTCCCGCCGCCTCGATGGAGGCGAGTCGGCCTCCGGGGGCTAATCCCGCGCGCGCGCCCCGTCGCGCCCTGATCCAGACCACGTCTGCAAGACTTGTAGGGATAATCCTTACAAAGATTTCAGCATTCCCCCTACAGACAGCCGCCGGTCCTTCAGGTAAAAGAACCGGCAGTAATAGCTGGCGTCCGCCGCGGACAGGACCGCGTGGTTGGTCGGCGGCCCGAACGGCTGTTGCAGCGGCAGCCCGGTTGAGCAGGTGGGAATGGGTTGTTATCGTTAGCCCGGTGAAACTCAGGCACCGCCGGGTCCCGGGCTGCCGCTCCAGCAGTCAACTCCTCGCTGCAACTCGAACACGACAGATACTAATTCCGCGAATTCCCTTTCACTAACCGCGCTTCATTGGTCTTCAAGTACTTCTCCATGGTCTCGATGCTGCTGGTCTGAATCCGGCGCGACTGCCCCAACTCCCGCATCATGCGGTAGTCAATCAGCCGTTTGCCAAGTTCCACGATCTGGATGTAGGCATTCTCGGTCTTCCATAACTGCCCATTGGCCAGGGACGGCTGGGACCTCTTACTATTCGATTTGATTTTCATGTCCATTAGACACAAGAAACCCCGTTGTGTTCAGACTTCAGGCACGGAATAGCCCTAAATCTGCATTGAAATGCCCTGCGGCGGGGCCATGCTGGGTAACCGTGAACCGGCTTTGCCAAATCACCCGCGCCGTAACCACCACGCCCCAGGCCTGGCTTGGACTGTTGCTCGTGGCGGTCTGCTGGCCCTTGAACTGGACCTTGTCCGGGCTGCGCACGGCCTATCTGTTCTTTCCTCTCTGGCTCGGCTACATCCTCATGGTGGATGCCTTCGTGCTGTGGCGCACCGGCACCTCGCTTTGGACCCGCTCGCCGCGGGACTTCGCATGGTTCTTCCTGGTCTCGGGTCCAGTGTGGTGGCTGTTTGAGGTGATCAACCGGCGAACGGGTAACTGGGAATACCTGGGCAGTTCATCCTTCACCGACTTTGAATACTGCCTGCTGTGCACGATTTCCTTCTCCACGGTCATGCCCGCAGTGTTCGAGACCGCCGAACTGGCCGGCAGCTTCGGCTGGATCCGGCGGTTGGCCGTTGGCCCGCGCCTTCAGCCGACACCGGCGTTCAATCAGGGCATGTTCCTGGGCGGCGTTGCCATGCTGGCACTGACGCTGGCCTGGCCGAGATACTGCTATCCGTTGGTTTGGACCTCGCTGGTGCTGATGCTGGAACCGCTCAACTGTTGGCTGGGCCGCCGTCACTTACTGCAACATCTCCAGCGGGGCGACTGGCGGCCGGTGGTCTGCCTCGGGCTGGGGGCGGTGATCTGCGGGTTCTTCTGGGAGATGTGGAACTACTATTCATACCCCAAGTGGATCTATCACACCCCCGGGGCGCAGTTCCTGCACGTCTTTGAAATGCCGCTGCTCGGCTACGGCGGGTATGTTCCCTTCGCGCTGGAACTGTGCGCGCTGAAGAACCTTCTCTGGGCCCGCGCGCCGCGGCTGCGCTTCGGGACCGTGGAGTGATGGAGTAAATGGAGAGGTGAAGTATCGGGAACGCCAGAGCTGCGCCATCGCTCCAACACTCCACCGCCCCGCTTGCTCTGGTTCCCGCGCATTCCCGTTTCCTTTGGCCATGCAACCCTGGTAACCTACGGACATGGCGTTCGATTCATTCCGAGACTTTCTGAAGCGATTGGAGGCAGCAGGCGAGTTGCGGCGTGTGCCGCAGCCGGTAGCCACCGAGCTGGAGCTTACCGAGCTCGCCGATCGCGAAATGAAGAAGCCCGGCGGCGGCCAGGCCCTGCTGTTGGAGAGGCCGACGGTCAACGGGCAAGGGTCACCGTTTCCGCTCGCCATCAACACGCTCGGCTCGTACCGCCGCATGGCGATAAGCCTGGGGGCCGATTCCATGGAGGCCGCCGCCGCCGCGCTCAGCTCCCTGGTGAAGGCCAAGCCGCCGACCAGTCTCAAGGAAGCCCTGCATCTGCTCGGCACCGCCCTCGACCTCCGCCATGCCAAACCCAAGCTGGTCAAAGATGCCCCCTGCAAGGAAGTCGCACACAAGATCGAGGCTCCGCCCACGCGCACTGACCCCTGGCCCCCCGCCCCCGACTGGCGCAATCCCTCGCCCCTGGCCCCCCGCCCCCCAACCCTCCTCAACCTTCCCATCCTGCAATGCTGGCCGCTGGATGGCGGGCGCTACGTTACTCTGCCTTGCGTGGTGACCAAGGACCCCGACACCGGCGAGCGAAACGTCGGCATGTACCGCATGCAGGTCTACGACGAGCGCACTGCCGGGTTGCATTGGCAATTGCACAAGATCGCCGCCCGCCATGGCCGCCGCTACTACGAGACCGGCACGCGCATGCCGGTGGCCGTGTTCCTGGGCGGCGACCCAGTGTACACATTCTGCGCCACTGCGCCGCTGCCCGACGGCCTGGACGAGTTTCTCCTGGCGGGTTACCTCCGCAAGAAGTCCGCCGAACTGGTCCGGTGCGAGACCTGCGACCTGGAGGTCCCGGCCGACGCGGACTTTGTCCTGGAGGGATACGTGGACCCCAAGGAACCGCTGCGCGAGGAAGGGCCGTTTGGCGACCACACGGGCTTTTACTCGCTGCCCGACCACTACCCGGTCTTCCACCTCACCGCCATCACGCACCGCAAAGACGCAGTTTACCCGGCCACCATTGTCGGCCGGCCGCCGATGGAGGATTACTACATCGGCACCGCCTCCGTGAAGCTGTTCCTCCCGATCCTCAAGATGACCTTCCCGGAACTGGTGGACCTGGCTCTGCCCGCCGAGGGGGTCTTCCACAACCTGGTGTTTGCCAGCATCAAGAAGACCTACCCCATGCAGGCCTTCAAGATCATGCACGGCCTCTGGGGCATGGGGCAAATGATGTTCACCAAGTACATCGTCGTCGTGGATGACGATGTGGACGTGCACAACACGAGCGAAGTGCTCTTCCGCCTCTGCGCCAACACCGACCCGCAGCGCGACGCCATCCTCACCAAAGGCCCCGCCGACGTGCTCGACCACGCGACCCCCGAACTGGGTGTCGGCACGAAGATGGGCATTGATGCCACGCGCAAGCTCCCCGGCGAAGGCCACAAACGGGACTGGCCGCCACTTATCAGGATGAACGCAGCCGTGAAGATGAAGGTGGAAACATCCTGTAACCCCTAGCGGCCGGCGTGCGAGCTGACAACGAAACTGCGGGGCGGGCGAAAGAACAACCCAAGCCAAGGAAACCCAATTCAATTCTTCTCCAGGCCAGAATGGCTAGGCGGCTTTTTCAGGCTCCGTCTGCAGGCTTGTTGCTGGGCACGCATTGGAGCATCGTGTGGTCATGAAACTCTTGGAACGCATCACAGTCGAGCCGGGCAAGTGCGGGGGGCGGCCGTGCATCCGCGGGCTGCGCATCCGCGTGACGGACGTGCTGGGAATGCTGGCCGAGGGCGTGTCCCGTGAGGAAATCCTCCGCGACTTTTCCTTCCTGGAGCCGGATGACATCAGGGCGGCGCTCGCCTACGCCGCCCGCCAAGCTGATCACGCAGTTTTGCAGCCAGCGTGAACTTTCTGGTTGACGCGCAGCTCCCGCCGGCGCTGGCGCGCTGGATTGACGGCCAGGGGCATCGAGCCACGCATATCCTGGAGATGGGGTTACAGGCCGCTGACGACGCGGCAATCTGGGAGCGCGCACAAGGCGAGAAGTCGGTGATCATCAGGAAAGACGAGGATTTCGTTGACCATTGGCTTTTGAGCGCTGAACCGGTGCAACTGGTGTGGATTCGGAAAGGGAATTGCTCAAGTTCCGTTTCGTTGGAATGGCTCCAACCGCTTTGGCCCGATGTCGCAAAGCGGCTTGCGGAGGAAGAGACACTTATCGAGCTTCGGGCTTAGCGATTTTGTTGATGGAACGCCTTTAGAATCGTTCCCATGCCGGCGAACCTGACACCGGAATACGAGAAGGCCGAGCGGCGCTACCGGCAGGCGACGAACGATGAAGAGCGACTGGCTGGCTTGCAGGAGATGTTCAGCGCCATCCCCAAGCACAAGGGGACGGAGAAGATGCAGGCAGACCTCAAGCACCGCATCGCCCAGTTCCGCCGGGAAGAGCAGAAGACCGCGCACAGCAAAGGCCCGGACCCGTTTCACATCCCCAAGGGCGGCGCCGGGCAGGTGGTGCTCATCGGGCCGCCGAACACGGGCAAGAGCAGCCTGCTGGCGGCGACGACTCATGCCGCGGTGAAAGTGGCCGAGTATCCTTTCACCACGGTCCTGCCGCAGCCAGGGATGTGGCACAAGGACGACGTGCAGATCGAACTGGTTGACACGCCGTCCCTCACACCGGAGCACGTGCCGACCGGCTTGATGGGCACGATTCGCAACGCCGACGTAGTGTGCATGGTGGTGGAAGCCGGCGAAGCGGCGCTCGAGCAGGTGGAAATGGTGCTGAGCGTCTTGAGCGCCCGGGGGCTGACCTTGCGGACGCTGGCCCGAAATCAACTGTCGCCAGCCGATCCGAGTCAGCGGCCAGGACTGATCGTCGCGACCAAGGCGGACCTGGCGCCGCCCGGGGCAGTCCTTCCGTTGCGGGAATTATACGCCAGCCAATTGGAGGTCCTGGCCCTCAGCACACGCAGCCGGCAAGGTCTGGACGACTGGTTCCAGCGCCTGTGGACCCTGCTGGCGATGATCCGCGTTTACTCAAAAGAGCCGGGCCGACCGCCGGATTTGCACAAGCCTTTTGTCGTGCCGGAGGGCGCGACCGTCGCCGAACTGGCGCGCCAGATTCATCGCGACTTGCCGGAGCGGATGAAGTTCGCTCGCCTATGGGGCCACAGCCGGTTCGAGGGGCAGCAGGTGCACAAGACCGAGCCGCTCCGGGATCGGGACGTGGTGGAAATACACGAGTAGGCCCGAGGGCTACCGCGGGGCGGCGGTAACGTGCTCCAGCAGATCGGCCAGGTCCTGCGGCTTCATATCCTCGGTCAGCTCTTCGGGCATGAGCGACCACGGCTGCGGCTCGAGGTGTTGAATGTTCGAACGCTGCAATACCACCTGCCTCCCGTCCGACTGCTGGAGCGTGACGCTCGTCCCGTTGTCGTCGCGCAGGAGGCCCCAGAGCAGTTCGCCCGCAACAGTCCCGGCCAGGTAAGTTTCGTAGCCGGGCCGGACCGCCGCGTTCGGTTCCAGGATTGCCGTCATGGCCCGTTCCTTGCCGTGCATCCGCACCGTGGCCAGCTCAGGGCCGATGCCTGGTTCGGCATTGTCAGGCTGATGGCAAGCCGCGCAGCGCGCCCGGAAAACCTGCCGACCGCGGACCACTGCGCCGCGCGCCCCCAGTGCCGGCTTGAAACGCTCCACCGCTTCAGGCCGCCGCGCCCGCAGCGGCCCAAGCAGCCGGACCGCGCGCTCGGCAATCGCCGGCTCGGGATACAGTCGCAGCAGGTTCACCTGGTCGTCCGAAAGGTCGGCGCGGTCAATGTTGCCGTCTTCCACCGCGTCCAGAACAACCCCAAGGCGGTCGGCGTGGCTCAGCAGTGCGGCTCCTGCGTCTCCGCGCAAGCGCGGCGTCAGCGCTCGCCAGCGGCGAATCAGGGAAGCGGACATCTGCGGATCATCGTAGCTGCCCAGGGTGCCAATGGCGGCGGACCGGATGGCCTCCGCCTGTCCCGATCCTACCAGCATCAGCAGGAAATCGGCGGTCTGAGAGTAGGTGTAGGGGCAGGAGGGCAGCAACCGTATCGCTCCGAGCCGCACCGGCTCCGGAAACAGGGTATTGGGCGTTACGTTTAATGCCTCTGCGTAAAAGCGTGGCAGCGGCCCCTCCGGGTTCATTTGTGTCAAGGAAATGCCGGCCCGGCGCAAGCCCTCGCCCACGGCCGCCAGTGCCGGCAATGCCCGCGCTGACTCCCGCGGCGTCTGGTCCGCAAACGCGATCACCCGGGCGATTTCACCCGCCCGGCCCTGGACCCCGATCATAGTCGCCAGCCGGTCCAACAGCTCCTGCCCCACGGCGCTGTCCCGAACCTGCCCCTGGCTGGCCAAGGCGATCAACACCTCCGCCGCTCCGTCGGCCAGCGAACTGAAGACCGCCGCCTGCACCCAGGGGTGGTCGGTCGTCTCCAGGAGCATGTCTGCCAGCACTTGGGGTCGGTCGGGCATTCGGATCTCCCCCATGGTCAGCGCAAGCTGGTAGCGGACGCGGATTGAAGGGTCGGCCGCCAGCAACTTGAGCTGCCGCCAGATCGCGTCCGCAAGGGTGCCGCCCCGGGCTGGTTGCTCGGCTATCAGCACAGCCTGCTCCCGCACCCGCGCATCCGTGTCGCGCAGTGCGCGAAGGAGTTGTTCCTGGCTCAGTGCGCCCGTCCCATCGAGCGCGCGCAGCGCGTGCAAGCGCGCCAGCGGGGCCCGGGAGTAACTGAACATGCTCGCCAGTCCTTTCGCTGCGGCCGGGTCGCGCCGCTCGTAGAGCAGCCGCGCGGCGGTATCGCGGTGCCACCCGTTTGGGTGCGAAAGATACACCACCAGCTCGGGCGTCGTCGCCCTGCCAAGCCGGGCAAGTTTGACCGGCTTGAAGCCTTGCGGCACAATGCGGTAAATTCGCCCGGCTGCGCCGCCGGCTTGCGCGTCCACGACGTAGAGCGCGCCGTCCGGACCGTTGACGATCTGCACCGGCCGGAACGCCGGGTCATCGGACATCAGAAACTCGCTGTGCGCATCCTCCGGCGCCCGGCTCGCCGTCAACTGCAGCCCCGCCTCGCGCAACACCGCTCGATGGATGATGTGGGCCGACGCATCGGCAATGAATGCGTTACCGAGAAAGTTCGAGGGGAAAGCGTTGCCGCGATAAACGACGCAGCTTCGCGCGTTCGTCAGCCAGGTGGCGGCGAGCACGTTCGTTGATTTAGGCGCTCCGGCTGACATGAGCCGGAAAACCGGCGTAGCCGGGCCGATCACATCGGCCACCTCGGGAGGTGCCGGGAAGAATGGGTTGCGCTCCCGGTAGCGAAGCGGCAGCATTGACCGCCGCAGAGGGCGCGTCAAATCGCAGATTAACTCCCGGCCCCAGTTGTCCAAGGCCAGGCCGGATTCCGCGCCCCCCCCGCCGGCCGCAATCGTGAGGCCGTGTGGGTCGAATGAAAAACACCGGCTCGGCAATGCCGGATCGGTCCCCACACCGGCGGCGTGAATGCGGTTGTCCAGGCCCCAGTTGAAGTTGTGCGGAACCACCTCCGCCCCGAGCGCGTTGGTGCCGCCGAACCCGCTGAACACGACATTGCTGACGTTGGCTGTGCCATTGGTCCGGGTGTCCTTCAAGTAGAGGATGTTGGAGCCGGCGGCAACGAACACGCCGCCCGCGTAGCACGCCACCGCCGAGGGCGGCACCAGGTTGTCCGCATAGACCTTGCTCGACCGGAATTCGCCCGTGCCGTCGGGATCTTCAAGCACTCGAATGCGGCCCGCCGGCGCGTTGGCGTCGCCCGGAGCGCCGCCTTCCTGCGTTTCGGCCACGAACAGGCGCCCCTTCTCGTCGAACGCGACGGCCACCGGTGCGGCAATCCGCGGCTCCGCGGCGACCAACTCCAGGCGAAACCCCGGTTTGAGCCGGAACCCCGCCGGGAGATTCGTGGACTGGCTCGCCGGTCCGCCGGGCGGGCCATTTGAGTCCGGCCGCGGCTCCGCGGCCCAGACCGGCAACGCAAGCAAGACGGCCGCAACTGCAAGGCACATGGGAATGACCACTACGCCTTGCGGTCTCCCGTCAGTCCAGTGCCAGTCGCTCACGCTCCAACCTTCGTCCACCCAAGCCCCCTTGAAAAGGCAAAACGCCTTGCACCGCCCCGCGATGAAGACCCCGCCCGCGGCTTCCTCGAGCGCCACCAGAACAAGCTCCTCTGCCACAACGCCCGGCAGGTACTCAGAATCCAGCCCGCCCCGCGCCGGACAGTCCCGGGATTGAACCACCCGGATCCCGTTTGAACCGGTCGGCTTCAGGGGTGCCGCAAGCTCAGGTGGGGACGGCTTTGCAGCTTCCGATCCCCGCCGCACCTCCACACCCACCCTTTGGTGAACTGCGGAGCTTTTTCGCAGGGCGCCGACATCCCGCCTGCCTATCCAGGGCCTTGTCCTTGCCCAAATCTGCCGGCCGTTCTGGCATCCCTCCAGGATTAGCTGTTGCGATGGCGGCCCAGGATGCGGGTAATGCTCATATCCAACGTCGAAAGAGGCTTCTTCCTGGCCCCCCACTGCCGGGCACCTCCGTTC
>CAZHEW010000084.1:0-1201 GCA_964531815.1 uncultured Verrucomicrobiota bacterium | reverse complement strand
ACCTCCGTTCCACCTCCGTTCCACCTCCGTAGTACGTCGGTTTAACAGACGGCGGTACTACCCAGGTACAACGGAGGTAGAACGGAGGCAGGACGGAGGTATCCGCCCGGTGGGATGGCGGCAACCGGCTCGCCGTCAGGGGCACCCGGAAGTGGGAATTGGCGATCCGATGGCGGTCGCAAAGCTCGAACAGAGACAGATCACTTGGTCGCACTTGATGATGCAGGCATGCTTGAGGCGCATCTCGCCGACGGTCCGCAGCCGGGCGGGGCAGTCCCTGGCTGCCTTTATCACCGCTCAGGAGGGGTTCAGCGCAGGTGCTGGCCGAGGAAACCGTAGGCGGCTTCGCGCACCTCGGGAGGGAAGTCGTGTTCGCAATCTGGATACGCCGCCTGGAGCACCTTCGGCACGTGGTAAAGCCGATAGACAGCGGCGGCGGCGGTCAGAATGGCGTCCACATTCGGCTGCCGAAAGTTGGCGTCACGGAGCGGGGCGTTGACAAACAGGGGCCGGGGCGCGAGGGCGGCGATGAGTTCGTAGAAGTCGAAGGGGATTTCCGTCAGGCGTCCGCGATAGTCCGCCAGCCGGGGCATGTAACGGGTCTGGCACCACCCGCGCTCGAGCTGCCAGTTGGCTGGGTCACCGCCGTAGTAGTCGGAGAAGGAGTCGAAGCCGCAACTGGAGACCACCACCCCGATGCGCGGCTCGAAGACCGCTGTGTAGATGGCGTTGTGTCCGCCCAGGGAGTGTCCGATGGCGCCGAACTTGCCCTTCCGCACAAAGGGCAGCGTTTCCAGCAGGTCCAGGGCGCGGATGTTGTCGTGGATTGCCTTCATGGTGCCGCTTTGGTAACCGAGGGCCTTGAGGTCGGGCTGGTAATTGGCCATGAGGGGATAGGCGGGGGCGATGACGACATAGCCGCGCTCGGCCAGGTCGCGCCCGTAAGCGCGGTAGTTGCCGCGCACTTGCTCCGTCAGGACGCGGTGGTTGCGGCGCAGACCGCGTTCGCCGGCATTTTGGCGCTTGCCCTGGTTGCCGCCTGGATGGAGCATCGCGCGGCGCCGGGACGCGCGGCCGGGACGGGGCCGGCGCGGGTAGGCTCGGGCGGCGGCGCGCTGGCGGCGGGTGCCGCGTCGAAATCGGGCAGCGTGGACGGGGGCGGCGTGGCCTGCCCGGCGGGAATGGTCGACCAGGCGGGCTG
>CAZHEW010000083.1:0-10023 GCA_964531815.1 uncultured Verrucomicrobiota bacterium | reverse complement strand
TATCGGCAGCACCTTCGCGCGCAAGCTAAGCGGGTGGGGGATGCGCCTGCTGGCTTGCGACCCGTTCGTCGAGCCGGAACTGGCCGCGTCGCTCGGCGTCACGCTCGTGGACGGCGACACGTTGCTGAAGGAATCGGATTACATCTCGCTGCACGTTCCGCTCCTGCCGGAAACCCAGCATCTGATTGGCGAGCGGGCGTTTGCGTTGATGAAGCCGGGCGTGGTATTGGTGAACACCGCCCGCGGGCCGGTCATTGACACGGCGGCACTGCTGGCGGCGCTCGAAAGCGGCAAGGTGGCCACGGCCGGGCTGGATGTGTTCGAGGGGGAACCGCTGCCGGCCGACTCGCCGTTGCGCCGGCATCCGCGCCTGCTATTGAGCAATCACGCCGCCTGGTATTCCGAGGATGCGTTGGATGAATTGCACCGCAGCGTGGCCGAGGATGCCGTTCGGGTCTGCACCGGCGGCCTGCCGGTGGGACTCGCAAACCCGGAGGTGCTCCACAAGCTGGGCCGGTTCGAGGAATGGAAACCAACGTGGAATGCCCGGTGGAGATGGAAACGCGCCGAGGCACTGAAGAACAAGACCAAGCCATGAACACCGACAAGTCACCCGCGCCGCAAACGGCGTCCGCGGTCAGCTACGAGGAATTGCATCGCTTCGCCGTCGAGGCCTTCACGCGAGCAGGCGTGTCGGCGGCCGACGCGGCCGTGACGGCCGATGTGCTCGCCACGACGGACGCGTGGGGGATTTTCACGCACGGCACCAAGAACATCCGCGGCTACCTGCGGCGGCTGAAGGCTGGTGGACTGCGCGCGACCGGTCGCCCGAGGCTGGCGGCGGAAGGTCCGGCGTGGGGGATCGTTGACGGCGACTCGGCGCTGGGCATGGTAACGTCGGTGTTCGCCATGCGAGCGGCCATTGCGAAGGCCCGCGCCTGTGGTATCGCCTACGTGGGCGTGCGCAACAGTTGCCACTTTGGCGCGGCGGGCTATTACGCGTGGCTGGCGGCGCGCGAGGGGCTGATCGGCCTAAGCATGGCCAACGATATTCCGTCGGTCGCGGCGCCCGGTTCCCGGGGCGCCATCACGGGCAGCAACCCCATCTCGTATTCGGTGCCGGCCGGACGGCATTCACCTCTCCTGCTCGACATGTCCACCGCAACGGTGGCTGGCGGCAAGGTCTATGCGGCGCGCACGCGCGGGGAACGCATCCCGGACACGTGGCTGATTGGCGCCGACGGCCGGCCGACGACCGATCCGAGCGGTTACCCGGCCGTCGGGGCGCTCCAGCCCGCCGCCGGGCACAAAGGATATGGCATCGCGCTGCTCATCGAGACCCTGTCGGGCATCTTGAGCGGCGCTGCCGCCACGTGGCGCGTGGGCAATTGGCTCTGGGACGACGGCACGCAGCCCACCAACCACGGCGCGGCGTTCCTGGCCATTGACACCAACACCCTCATGCCCGCCGCGGCATTTGCGCGCCGGATGGAGGCGCTGGTAGACGAAATCCACGCCGCCCCGCGGGCTGATGGAATTGAGCGCCTTTATGTGCCGGGCGAGATGGAATGGGAGCGGCATGCGCGCGCGATGAAGGAAGGCATCCAGCTTCCGCCGGATGTCGTCGCCAGCCTGCACGAAGCGGCAAAGATGACCGGGATGAACCCGGCGGACCTGTTCGCGAGACCCTGAGAAACACGGCGGCAAGCCTCACCGCGAAGAGAAACCCCGAATGCCCTCGCCACAAGACAAGGTCGCGGCGTTGACCGGACAGTGCGGCAAAGCCGCGCGTCTGACGAGGGGCACGGTGGTCGTTGACAAAGCCCGCCGGGCCAGCCAATAGAATTAGCACGATGCGAATCATTCGATACGAAGATCCCCAGGGCGCCGCGCGTTATGCGGCGCAACAACCCGATGGCTCCGCGCTGCAAATCGCGGGCGACATCTTTGGCGCCTGCGAAGTCACAAGAACACCGGCGTCGGTGAAGAAGCTGCTGGCGCCCGTTGCGCCGGTGGCGTTCTTCTGCATTGGCCTGAACTACCGGCGCCATGCCGAGGAAGGCAAGGCCGCCATTCCGGAGTTCCCGGTGCTGTTCATGAAGTCCCCCGCCGCCGTGCAGAATCCCGGCGATCCAATAGTGCTGCCGCGTCATCTGCGCAGCGACGCGGTGGACTACGAGTGCGAACTGGCCGTCGTCATTGGGAAACGCTGCAAGAACGTGCCCAGGCAGGCGGCGCTGGATTATGTGCTCGGCTACACGTGCGCCAACGACGTCAGCGCCCGCGACTGGCAAGGCAAATGGGGCGGCAGCCAGTGGTGCCGGGGCAAGACGTTCGACACCTTTGCGCCGCTGGGGCCGTGCCTGGTGCTCAAAGACGAGATCCCCGACCCCGCCGCTTTGAAGGTCCGAACGCTGCTTAACGGCCAGACGATGCAAGACTGGAGTTGCGACGACATGATCTTCGATGTGCCCGCGCTGGTTTCCTTCCTGAGCGGCAGCACGACGCTGCTGCCGGGCACGGTCATCCTCACCGGCACGCCCCACGGCGTCGGTTTCGCGCGCAAGCCGCCCGTATTCCTCAAGCCCGGCGACAGCATCACAATCGAGATTGACGGCATTGGCGCGCTGACCAATCCGGTGGTCGAGGAAAAATGAGGACCGCTCGCCGTCAGGAGAGGGCGCGATCTCATGGTCCTGTGGTGAACCGGCTGGTGGCAGGATGAAACCCGGGCTCGTCCAACAACCCGGGCGGGTAGTCCGCATGATTGTGGCGATCCTGGCCGTGAGCGCGTGCGGGAGCCTCCAGGGAGCGCAAGACCCAGCTCAACCGGCGCGGGTGCGAGAAGTTCTGGCCGGCAAACGAACCGAGGCCCGCGCGTCCTGGTGGGGATTTGACGCGGCGGATTCCACGGAGTTTCTACAGCAGGCCATCAACTCAAAGGTCCGGAGACTCATCATTGATCGGCAGAACTCAGCCTGGATCACGCGGCCGCTGACGGGCGTCGGTAATCAGGAGATCATCTTCGAGGCGGGGACCGAACTGGTCGCCATGCAGGGCGCTTACCGCTCGAAAGGGGATTGTCTGCTTGCGTTTCGAGAATGCGACAATGTCATTCTCCGCGGCAGGCGGAGGGACGGCGGCAAGTCGGCGCATATCCGGATGCGGAAAGAGGATTACCAATCGGGGGCCTATGAGAAATCGGAATGGCGGCACGGCCTGGTTTTTTCGGGGTGCCGCAACGTGCGGATTCAGGACCTCACCATCGCACAGACCGGGGGAGACGGCATTTATCTTGGCGCGACGAAGAACCGCAGCGTCAATCAGAATGTGGTGATCCGCCGGGTCGTTTGCCGCGACAACCATCGCCAGGGTATCAGCGTGATCAGCGCGGAGAACTTGCTGATCGAGGATTGCCTGCTGTGCAACACGCGGGGAACCGATCCGCAAGCGGGCATTGATTTTGAGCCGAACAGCCCCGGTGAGTCCCTGGTCAACTGTGTCGTGCGGAACTGCGTGGCGGAGAACAATGCCGGCACCGGCTTTCAGATTTGCCCGCAATTCATGAACAGCCGCTCCCAACCCATTTCGATCTATCTGGAGCATTGCGTTTCCCGCAGCAACAGGCTGCATGCCATCCATCTGTGCAGCGCGCCAAAGGATCCGCCGGGCGGGCGGCTGCGGATCACTGGCTTCCGGTCGGAGGCGGACGGCCTGGCCGGGCTCTCCGTGCAGTTCAACCCATACGACGCGATGCGCATTGCCCTGGAGGATTCGGTGATCCGGGACAGCGCCCGGCAGGACAAGTTTTTTGCGCCGCTGTATGTGCAGGGGGTTGATTCGGACAACCGGCCGCCGGGCAACCTCCACTTCAAACATCTCAGGATCAAG
Organism: uncultured Verrucomicrobiota bacterium; assembly: GCA_964531815.1. Taxonomy (GTDB): domain Bacteria; phylum Verrucomicrobiota; class Verrucomicrobiia; order Limisphaerales; family UBA8199; genus UBA8199. The sequence goes on along the minus strand of CAZHEW010000083.1, from coordinate 6,132 downwards.
GATGACCTCGCCCGGCCAGTCCTCAAGTTTGGCGGCCGCAAAGGCAACGGTTGGAAGGACATGACTGGGGACATCATTCTCGAACGCAACGGACGAAAGGAACGCATCACGGTGGACGATGACTGGCTGCGGGAGATGGAACGGGCAAGCTCGGCCAAGCCGGGACGGGGTCTCCAATCGCTCGAAGGCCGGCAAGACCAGGACCCCGTGGCAAACGGGCGCGGCCCTTCTGCGAGGAGAGAGGCCGGCATCGCTGGACGCCCGTCGGTATCCAATCACCATGAAGCTTATTGGGATTGATCTGGGCACGTCGTTCCTCAAGGGCGCGGTGCTCGATCTGGACGCGCTGGCAATTCGGCGCATCGAGCGCCAGCCGTTCCCGGAGCCGGTTCGCGGGCTGGCTGGGGCGTTCCGCGAATTCGCCCCCGCCGAGATTGCCGCGGCCACCCGCTGTCTCCTCGATCGGCTGCTTCGCCATGCGCCGGACGCCGCAGGCGTCGTAATGTGCAGCCAGCTCCACGGGCTGGTGTTCACCACTGAGCGCGGCGAGGCGGTGTCCAATGCCATCAACTGGCAGGACCAGCGCGCCTTGCAGCCGTTGCCTGGCGGCCATGGCAGTTACTTCGATGAAGTGAATCGGCGCATCACTCGCCAGGAACGCGGGGAACTGGGCAACGAGCCGCGGCCTGGCCTGCCGCTGTGCTACCTGTTCTGGCTGGCGCAGAACAACCGCCTGCCCGCCAAACCCGTCGTCGCCGCCTCCCTGCCCAACTTTGTCATCGCGAACTTGTGCGGCTGCCTGCCGAAATCCGACGTGACCAATGCATTCGCGCACGGCGCGCTCGATTTGCAAACGCTGAGCTGGCACCAGCCCGTGATCCGGAAGCTTGGGCTCGATGGGGTCCGCTGGCCGGAAATCCACCCGCAGGGAACCGTCGCGGGGGAATACACCGTTGGTTCCCGCCGCCTGCCGGTGTTCATGCCTGTTGGCGATTATCACTGCTCCCAGGTGGGGGCCTTTCTCGACGAAGGCGAGCTGTCGGTCAACATCTCGACCGGCTCGGCGGTAATACAACTGGCGCGCGGCTGCGAGCTTGGCGACTTCCAAACCCGCCCCTGGTTCGACGGCCGCTTTTTGAAGACGGTCACGCACATTCCGGGCGGACGCGCGCTCAACGCCCTCGTGCGGCTGCTCGTGGAGTTGGCCCACGCGCAAGGCGTGAAACTGCAAGACCCCTGGGACTATATCCTTGCGGAAGCGGCCAGGGTCGAGTCAACCGACCTCCGTGTGGATCCGGCCTTTTACTTCAGCGCCATGGGCGACCACGGCGCGATCACCAATGCGCGGGAAGAGAACCTAACCGTCGGCAACCTCTTTCACGCGGCCTTCGCCGGTATGGCGGATAACTATGCCCGCTGCGCCGCCCGCGTTGCCCCGGGCAAAGATTGGACCCGGCTGGTCTTCTCCGGTGGCGTGGCGTTGAAGACTGATCTCCTGCGCCGGCTCATCTGCCAGCGCCTCGGCCAGGCGCACCGCCTCGCGGCCTCGGGAGAGGACACCCTGCTTGGCTTGCTGGTTCTCTCTCTGGCCTTCACTGGACGCTTCCCTTCGGTTGCAGAAGCTATTGCCTTCGCCCGCAAACACTATCATGCTCCTTCGGTAACTACGTGAACTGTCTTTACTATGCAAACACGCCGTGAGTTTCTCATGGCCGCCGCTGCCGCGGGAGCAGCTCGAATGATCATGCCGGCCGGGCTGGCCTTTGCGGCGGGCCAGGCTCCACGCTTGCGCACCATCACATACAACATCCTGAGGTGTCGCGGTTACAGCGTGAAGCCGGAGGCGAAGCCGTTCCTCAAGGCCGCAGAGCCGCAGGTTCCAACGCGCCTGGCGCTCGAACTCGCGCTCTATGAGCCGGACATCGTTAGCTTCCAGGAAGCTCCGCCCAGGGAAGTCGTCGCGTCTATTGCGAACCAGCTCGGTATGAAGTTTGCGTTCTTTTCCGGGGGGTGGAATGGCGCTGTGCTGAGCAGGCATGAAATTGCCGGCCCGCAGAATTGCCCCCTGGTGAGCTGGCAGGAGCGGCCCGAGGACCTGTTTACCCGCCACTGGGGACGCGCGGTGATCCGCGCGCCGGGCGGCGAGATTCAGTTCTTCAGCGCGCACTTGCACCCGTCCGATGCTTCTGTGCGGGCCCGGGAGGTCGCCGAGATGCTCAAAGTGATGGGGCCAAGCCTCAAGAAAGGCGAGCGGGTAGTGCTGCAGGGCGATCTGAATCACCGGCCGAATGGCCCGGAATACCCGCGCTGGGTCCAGGCAGGCTTGGTGGACATCTTCGCCAAGGTGAAAGCAGCCGGAACATCAGACTGCTCCGTCACCAGCGTTCAGCCGGTCGGCAGGATAGATTACGTTTGGGCATCCGCGCCGCTGGCAAACCGTGCGCGCGAATGTCGCATACTGTTTGAACGCGCCTTTAGAACGAATCCGGACGACCCGCTGTCTGTCGCCTTGAGCGATCACGTTCCGGTAATGGCCGATTTCACTTCTTAACCGCCCCCGTCGCCTGAGGAACATTATGGACGAACTATTGCAGATCTTGCAGAGCAACGCTCTCGAATCGCGGGAGAATATTGCCCGCATGCTGGGCGTTTCCGCCACCGAAGTCGCGCAGCGGATTGCCGACTATGAGAAACGCGGTGTCATCCGCGGCTACCAGGCCATCGTCAACGAGGATCAGCTTGATCTGGACAAGGTGACCGCCGTCATCGAGGTCAAGGTTGCGCCGCAGCGCGAGGGAGGTTTTGACACCATCGCCACGCGGATTGGCCGCTTCCCGGAGGTGCGTTCCGCCTATCTGGTGAGCGGCGCATACGACCTGCTGCTGTTTGTGGAGGGAAGCACGCTGCGCGAGGTGGCGACCTTCGTCAGCGAGCGGCTGTCCCCTCTTGATGGGGTCCTTTCCACCTCGACCCACTTCATGCTGAAGACCTACAAGCGCTTCGGCGTGCTAATGCACCAACCCGGCCCCGATGAGCGGCTCAGCGTCACTCCGTAATCGCCTCAACACGACCGTGCGCGACATCCCGCGCTCGGGTATCCGTGACTTTTTCGACCTGGTCACCACGGTGAAGGACGTGATCAGCCTGGGCATCGGCGAGCCTGACTTCGACACGCCCTGGCACGTCCGCGAGTCCACTGTCTTCGCACTCGAACGCGGTGCGACCCATTACACCAGCAACCTCGGCTACCCCGAATTGCGCCGCGCGCTGGGGCGTTACGTCGCCAAGACCTTTGGCGCGGACTACAATCCGGAGAACGAGGTGCTCGTGACCGTCGGCGTCAGCGAGGCGCTGGACCTGGCCCTGCGCGCGCTGCTCAACCCGGGTGATGAAGTTCTTTACCACGAGCCCTGCTACGTTTCCTACCGCGCCTCGATCCTTTTCGCGCACGCCGTGCCCGCCGCCGTCGAGACTCGCGCCGAGAACGGCTTCCGCCTCACCCGCGCTATGCTCGAAGCCGCGGTCACTCCGCGCACGAAGGTCCTGATGCTCAACTTTCCGAACAACCCAACCGGCGCCGTCATGAGCCGGACGGATCTGGAGGACATCGCGGCCTTTGCCCGCGAGCGTGATCTCATCGTCATTACGGACGAGATCTACGCCGAACTGACCTACGACGCGCCACACACCAGCCTGGTGAGCGTGCCGGGGTTGCGCGACCGCACGGTCTTCCTGCATGGGTTCTCGAAGGCCTGGGCCATGACCGGCTTCCGGTTGGGCTACGCCTGCGGCCCCGCCGAGTTGATTGACGCGATGATGAAGATTCACCAGTACACGATGCTGTGCGCCCCGTCCCTGAGCCAGAAGGCGGCTCTCGAAGCCCTGGCGCGGCCCGAGACCGACATCGGCGAGATGGTGAACGAATACCGGCGCCGCCGTAACTTCATCGCCAGCGCCTTCGCCGACATGGGCCTGGAGTGCTCTCGTCCGCTGGGGGCGTTCTACGCGTTCCCGAGCGTGGCCAGGTTTGGACTCTCAGCCAAAGACTTCTCCCTGGCGTTGCTGCGCGAGGAGAAAGTGGCGGTGGTGCCCGGGACGGCCTTCGGAGCCTGTGGCGAGGGCTTTGTCCGCTGCGCCTACGCCACCAGCCTGGACAACATCAAAGAGGCCCTGACCCGCCTCCACCGTTTCGTCGCGCGGCGCTAAAAACCTGCGTTGGGGCCACAACGGGCGCTGGCGGCGGTCCATGATCCGAACCGTGCTCAACCAGCAGCCATTGGCCTGAGCATCAGGTCCAGACGGAGACCCGTTCGATGGCCGCCTGCTTTGAATGCCTTTACTCAGCAGGCGATTTGGTCAACCTTGTTACTATGCGACTGCTTGCAGGACTATTGTCGGGCTGCGCCGCAGCATTGACTGCCGGAACGCTTTGGGCGGGAGGCAGCGGCTTCAACGTCATCGTCGTCGTCAACCAAAACAGCGCCAACTCAGTGCAGCTCGCCAATCATTACTGCGAGCAGCGGGGCGTCCCGCCGCAGAACGTCTGGCGGATGGACGGTTGGACCCCTATGACCAACACGTGGACCCGCGCCAGCTTCGAGACGTTCTTGCGCGGTCCTCTGTTGGCTGCGATCGCCGCCCGCGGACTGACCAACCAGGCGGACTTCATTCTCCTCTCCATGGACATTCCTTACCGGGTGCTGGACAATGACTCGTTCCGGACCCAAAACAGCACGACCTCGTCGCTGTTCTACGGTTTCAAGCAGGACACCGCGCCGCCGCTCATATGTTTGCCCTCCTGCTGCGGGCTGCCTGACGCCTCTTCCAACAGTTACGCCTTCAGCGAAATGCCGATCCGCGAGGCTCCGCCCACCACCGCGCCGACCAACGCGTTCCTTGCTATGATGCTCACGGCCAGCAACCTGGTCGCCGCCGACAGCATCCTCAGCCGCGGGGTGGCCAGCGACAGCACCTTTCCCACCCAGGCCGTCTATTTGGCCAAGAGTGGCGACTCGGCCCGCAATATCCGCTTCATGGTGTTCGACAACGCCATCTTTGACAGCCGCGTTTGGGGCGACAACTCCCTCATTCGGACCAACACCAGCTCTACCTTGTTCACGAACCTCTTCGGGCTGCAGACGGGGTTGACCAGCCTCGCTCTGCGGACGAACGCTTTTGTGCCTGGCGCAATGGGCGACAACCTTACCTCCAATGGAGGAAAGATCTTCGAGGATAGAGCCGGCCAGACCGCCCTGCTGGCCTTCCTCAACGCGGGTGCCGCCGGGAGCTACGGCACCGTGGTGGAACCTTGCGCCTACACGCAGAAGTTTCCCGACCCGCGCAATTACTTCTACCAGAAGCGCGGCTTCTGCCTCGCCGAGGCCTATTACCAGAGTCTGCTCAACCCTTATCAGGGTTTGCTGGTGGGCGAACCGCTCTCTGCGCCATTTGCGCGACGGGGCGCTGCCGACTGGAGTTCGCTGACCAATGGCGCCCTGCTCAGCGGCCAGGCGACGCTCACCCCGAGTTTCTTCGCCGCCGATACCAACCTGCCGCTCAGCCAGGTGGATCTCTTCGTGGACGGCACCTTTGTCGAAACCACGACTAAGCTGCCGCCGTCCGCAGGCAATCACCTGGCAGTGACCCTCAACGGTGTCACCCTCAATTACACCGTGCCTGCCAACGCGACCGTCGCGTCGGTCGTTGCCGACCTGGCCGCTGTGTTGAATGTGGAGACCAACTCGACGCGCGTGGAGGCCTGGCCGGTGGGCGACCGGTTGGAACTGCAATCACTTGAAGCGCTGCTGCCGGGCAGCAACGTCACGCTGAGCGCCGGCGCCGAGATTGGCTCCGCGGCGCAATTGACAACCCGGTTGACACCCGCCCGCGCCACTTTCCTGGATACCACCGCCACCGGCTGGCTGGGTCTGCTGGCCAGCAACACTCCTATCGCCGGGGACTGGCTTCAGCTCGACTTCGTCAAGACCAATGGCGAATGCGTCAGCGTCAGCGTGACCAATACCTCCTCTGGCGACAGTATTGCCACGCTGACCTCGAATCTGGTCAACCTCGTTAAGGCCGCCCCCGCGCTGCAATCCGCCGATGGCGTGCTCGCGGCGGAATTTGCCGACG
>CAZHEW010000082.1:0-10120 GCA_964531815.1 uncultured Verrucomicrobiota bacterium | reverse complement strand
TCCCCCTCTTTGAGCTCCTTGTGCTTAAAAATCGGGATGAAGGCCGCCGTCAACGCCCCTTCGCCCAGCAGCCGGCGAAACAGGTTGGGCACCTGAAACGCGAGGGTGAAAGCGCTGGCCACCCAAGTGTTGCCCATGAACGCCGCATAGACCATCTCGCGCACCATGCCCAGCAGCCGGCTGGCAAGCGTCGCGGCGGCCATCGCGCCGGAGGATTTGAGCATCTGGGACATGGGGCGCGAGGCCAAAGGCTAAAGTCTGGCCCAGTAGTGCAGAATCCTGAACTCCGGATGCACCAGGACCTCCTCAGCCAGCTCGAAGCGGTCCTCGAAAGGCGGGAAGAAGGTATCGCCCTCGACCACGCGCTGCACCAGGGTCAGGTAGAGGTCCGAACAGAGTGGCAGGGCTTGCTGGTAGATCTGCGCGCCGCCGCAGATGAAAACCTCGCGCCCGGCAAGCGCGGGATCGGCCGGACCCAACTGGCGCAAATCCGAGATGATGCGGACGCCGGGGATTGGCGTGGCCGAGCGCGTGAGGACGATAGTGGTGCGGTTGGGCAGCGGTTTGCCGATGGACTCGAAGGTCTTGCGCCCCATGACGATGACCTGGCCGGTGGTCATCTTTTTGAACCACTTGAAGTCTTCGGGCAAGTGCCAGGGGATGCGGTTGCCGGCGCCGATCACCCGATTCAGCGACATGGCGGCGATGGCTTTGAATGGCATAGGCTGGGGGCGGCGGGACTAGACCGCAATCGGCGCTTTGATGCCGGGGTGCGGGCTGTAACCGACCAGCTCGAAGTCGGCGTATTTGAAGTCGTGAATGCCCTTCACGGCGGGATTGAGCTTCATCTGCGGCAGCGGGAGCGGTTGGCGGGGGAGTTGCAGCCGCGCCTGTTCGAGGTGATTCGAGTAAAGGTGCAGGTCGCCGAAGGTGTGGATGAACGTGCCGGGCTTCAAGCCGCAGACCTGGGCGACCATCATTGTCAGAAGTGAGTAGGACGCGATGTTGAAGGGCACGCCGAGAAACAGGTCCGCGCTGCGCTGGTAAAGCTGGCAGTCCAACTCGCCGTCCTGCACAAAGAACTGAAACAGGGCGTGGCAGGGCGCCAGCGCCATCTGGTCCAATTCGCCGGCGTTCCAGGCGCTGACGATGAGCCGGCGGCTGTTGGGCTGCGTCCGGATTTGCTCGATGACACGGTCAATCTGGTTGACGGAGCGGCCATCCGGGGCGCGCCAGGCGCACCATTGCGCGCCGTAGATCCGGCCGAGGCTGCCATCCTTGTCCGCCCACTCGTCCCAGATCGTTACCCCATGCTCGTTCAAGTACTTGATGTTCGTGTCGCCGCGAAGGAACCAGAGCAGTTCGTAGATGATGGACTTGAGATGGAGCTTCTTGGTGGTGAGCAACGGAAATCCCGGGGCGAGCGGAAAGCGGGCCTGGGCGCCGAACACGGAGTAAGTGCCGGTGCCCGTGCGGTCCGTCTTGAACTTTCCGTGCTCCAGCACGTGGCGCAGCAGTTCGAGATACTGAGTCATAGTAATGCCGGAACCCAGACTACCGGGTCGCGCGGGCCGGTGCAATCAGCGCCCGTCTTCCGGAACCGCTGAAAACTAGGGGCCGTTGTGAGCCGGCACTTTGGCCAAACCCCGTTCTTTGGCCAGGTCGTCCAGGAACACCGCGATCAGACTCTGCAGATTCCGCTGCTCGCGGCGGAGGAACCATGCAAAGAGCGGAAGCGTCAGCAGCAGCAACCACATCCAGTGCAGCCTCGGCCCGATCAGCCCGCACAGGAACAGCTCGAACACGCACAGCGCCCCAAAGGCGATCCGGGCCCGCGGCGCCCAGCGCGGACGCAGGCGGCAGCGGATCAGTTGCCTGCCGCGGGGATGTTCTTCCGCCACGGTGGCGAGCTGCAGTTTGCTCCAACGGGCGTCATAAACCTCGACGTCATAGTCGCTCCAGCCAATGTCGGGCTTGTTCGGCCAGCCCTGCTGATCCAGCCGGCGCACAATCTCGGCCGCAAAAGCCATCCGCTCAATCCGCCGTTCAGCCCAATAGCTGACTTCGCGCAGTGATTGCTCGCTGTGGCGCAGCGCGACGGAATCGAGGGTCGGCTGCGCCGCCGCCGGCGCGGGCCGCTGCATCAGGCGCCCGCGATACCGGGCCCAGCCGCGCATGATCGGTTGCAGGCCGAAGAGCAGGCCGACGAGCGGGCGCGACCACCAGCGTTGTTTCTTGCCGGGGATGTGAGCCCGCGCGCCCGCCGCCACGCAGACGCCAAACGAGAGCAGCAGGCTCGTGATGGCCAGGGGCAGCAGGGGGTGAAAGATCACCGACATCACCCACAGCGGCAGGGTCACCAGGACATGATATTCGGGGGTGGTGCAGAGCAGGAGATTGAACGCGGGCTCGGAGGCGTAGAGGGACTGGAAGCCCGCGCTGCCAAACGGGCCCCGGTAGATAATCGCGGGCCGGATCAAGCTGCCCAGCCCGGCGCTGCTGTAAATCCGGCCCCGCCAAAGGCTGCCGCCGAACGCATTGAAGCACTCCGGATGTTTGCGCACCAGCAGGGCCTCCGCCTCGCCGTAGCCAAGCTGCTGCTTCAAGTAGGCGCCCACGCTCGAGCGCCGGTAATGCCACACTACCGCCGACGGGCTGAAGCCGATGTTCAGACCCGCCTGCTGCAAGCGCCAGCACAGGTTCACATCGTCGCCCGCCTGGCGGAAGGTCGGATCGAAACCGCCGATCTGGGCCAGGGCCCACTTGTAGAATGCCATGTTGCAGCCGGGAATGTGCTCTGCCTGGCGGTCGGTCAGCATCACGTGCGCCGGTCCGCCGGGCGAAGCCATCACTGCCGCGGCGACCGGCGAGTCTTCCGGCGGCAGGAGGTTGGGGCCGCCTATGCCGGCAAAGTCGCCCGGCAGCAAGCCGCCGAGCAGGTAGTAGAGCCAGTCCTGGTCCGCCCGGCAGTCGGAGTCGGTGAACGCCACGACCTCCCCCGTCGCGGCGGCAATGCCGGTGTTGCGCGCCGCGGAGAGGCCGAGGTTCTTCTCGTGGCGGAAGTAACGGACATTGGGATGGGCAAAAACAATCTGCCGCGTCGCATCGGTCGAGCCGTCGTCCACCAGGATTACTTCGTAGTCCGGGTAATTCAGCCGCCCCAGCGAATCCAGGCAGGCTTTGAGCGTGCGCTCGCCATTATAGCTGGCCACCACCACCGAGACTCGCGGATAGCGCGGCAGCGGAAAATACGGCGCGGCGCCAAACATCCGCCCCACGACTCCAAAGGCCGGCTTGGGCTGCCGGTCGCGAGCGGTCACCCCCATCTTCCAGTCCTCGATCTGGTGTCCGCCGCGCCACCAGTCATCCGTGAAGGTGAACACGATCGCGCCCGCCAAGCCGCCCCGAAACGCGGTCTCGATCTGCCACTCCAGCAGTTCGGCCTGGCGCGCCTCGCCCTCGCGCAGCGAGTCAACGCCGAACTCCCCCAGCAGCAGCGGTTTGGGCTCGGCGTGCATCTGGAGGCGGGCGAGATATTCCCTGAAGGGCTTCTCCTGGTGCAGATAGAGGTTGAAGCAGACAAAATCCACGCGCTGCGGGCGCAGAAACTCCGTGGGCGGATAATTGGTGAAGGTGCACAGGCACTCGGGATCGGCGCGCTTGGCTTCCCCGACCAGCTTGTCAATGAAATCGGCGATCGCCTGCGCCCCGCTCCAGCGCACGATGTCCGGCGAGATCTCGCCGGCAACGCTGAACGCGAAGACCGCCGGGTGCCGCGCGCAGGCCCGCACCGCGCGGCGCACCGCGTCGCAAGCCTCGGCGCGCTGGGCGGACGAGTCGAGAAAACACAAGTGCTGGCTCCAGGGAATGTCAACCAGCACTTTGAGCCCGCGCTCGGCCGCCAGGTCGAGAAACCACTTGGCCGGGACGTGGTAAACCCGGATGAGATTGGCCCCGAGCTCGCAAATCCGGGCGAAGTCCCGAGCGGTTTGTTCCGGCGATGCGAACGGCAGCCCGGCCGCGTTCGGCGCGAACGGCCCGTACGCAAGGCCCTTGGCAAAGAACCTCTCTTCGCCGAGCCGGAAGAACTTGCCGTCCACGCAGACACGTGGCGCAGAAGAAGCCGCGACAGCCATGCGCCTTAGACGTGGGTTGGGCCGGATTTAATCATCCCCGTGTTGACCCGGGCGCTTACTCCACTTCGAGGTTGATGCCCAGGCGTTCGAGGGTGGCCCCCTCGTCGAGGCTGAGCTGGGCCAGGGTCTTGTTGTACGCGGCGAGCGCCTCGATTTCGTTTCCGCGCGCCGCCGTCAGGTCGCGCTGCATTTGCAGGACCAGGTAAAGGATGCTCGTGCCGGTCTGGCTCTTAATCTGCTCGGCCTCCAGCGCGGCCTGGGCATACTCTCGGGCGGTGCGGGTGGCGGCGACCTGTTGGTAACTTGACCGGGCCTGGTTAATGTCGTTGTCAATCGTCACCATGATCCCCTGTTCGAGCCGCTTGAGGGCGAGCATCAACTGTTCCATCTCCAACTTGCTCTTCTTGTAGGCGGCGCGGGCGCCGGTGTTGCCGAGAGGAAAAGTCAGTTGCGCGCCGTAGGAATAGAAGGGCCGGCTGCCGCGGGCCATTTGATCGAAAGCCTGGCTGAATTCGGAAATGCCGGCTCCGCCGGCGCCGTGGCCGTAGCTGCCCACCAGATCCAGCTCGGGGAAAAGCTGGTTGTAATTATACTTCAGGGTCACCCCCTGGCGTTCGATGTCGAGTTTGGCCTGGAGCAGATCGGGCCGCTGGCTCAAGCCCCTGCCCCAACTGAGCTGTTTGTCAAGAACCCGGACCGGCGCGCCCAGCGAGGCGGTGGGTTGGATATCCAGCGGGTGTGTGGCGGCATAGTCATCGGTGAGCAGTTGCTGCAGGTTGTTTTGCTGCACCGCCAGCGCGCTGCGGGCGGCGATCAAAGCCGCCCGGGTCGAGGCCGCCTGGGCCTCGGCTTGCTTCACCTCCAAATCCGCCACCGTTCCAACCTCACGCCGCCGCGTGGTATCTCTTAACGACCGGACCGCCAACTCGACCGCCTTCTCCTGCACCGTGACGTTCTCGCGCGCCGAGATCAGGCTGTAGTAGGCCTGCTCCACCACCGTCACGGTGTTCATGATGGCCTGCTTTAGACTCAGTTCCGAATGCTTGATCCGGTTCCTGGCGACCTTGATGTTGAAGCGGGTCTGGTCAATCCAGAAGTTCTTCAGCAGCGGTTGGGAGAGACTGATGGACGCCGAGCCGGCCGCATTGTCGTATGGCACAGTCAGGGGGTCCTGGAAGCGTGAGCCGTATCTCTCGCTAACATCTCCTTTCAAGCTGTACTTGAGCCCCCACGGAGTGAGTCCGCTCAGGCTGCTTTCGAAGCTGTCTTCATCTGTCGTGGTGGCAGGGACGGCGCCGATTCCCGGGCTGAATCCGCCGCCTGACTTGCTGTAACTGTGCGCCCCGCCGATCGTGAAGGCAGGATTATACCCCGCGTAGGCGGCCTGCAGGTCAATAACCGCCAGCATCGGGTCGTAACGCGCGATGCGCAAATCGAGGTTCTTTCCCAGAGCGCTTTGGATGCAGTCCTCCAACGACACTGTGCGCATCTCGGGCGCATTAGTCTGCGCCAGCACCGCCAGGCTGGTCACGGCCAACACCCAGCTTATTACTGCCAATCTCATGGTGGCTGAAGCTTGCGGAATCGGCCGCCGGTAGTCAAACAAACCCCGTTGCTCGCCTCCTCAAGCCGCCGCCCGCCGCAACCGGTCGGCGACCGCCCGCCATTCGGGACCGTCGGGCAGCGCCTCCACCACGATCAATTCCGCCCCCGCTTCGTCGCATTCATGCAACTCCGCGTAGATTGCCCGCGCAAAGGCCGCCGCCTCGCGCGGAATAACCGACACCCCCCCCAGCCCCGCCCCCGGGGGAATCCGGGTATGCGCCAGCACCCGCACCCTGGAACTCCGCACTCCGCACTCCGCACTCCGCATTCTCAAATCCTCCTCGTCCCGCCACGACCACACCACCAGCTTCGCCTTCGGCGAATAGTGCTTGCGCAGCAAACCCGGGCTTCTGAGCACTTCCAAACTGCGGTGGTCGCCGACCGCCAGTTCCCCGGTCACCGCGAGCAAGGCCTGTTCATGGATCATGCCAGGGCGCAACAATCGGGGCGGCGAGACGGAGATATCCAGAACCGTGGACTCGATGCCGATCTGAGCCGGGCCGCCATCCACAATCAGGCGAATCTTATCGCCCAAATGCTTGCGCACATGCTCCGCCACGGTAGGCGAGACGCGATTGGCCGGATTGGCGCTCGGCGCCGCAAGCGGAAAACCGCATTCCCGGATCACCGCTTGGATCAAAGGGTGGCTCGGCCAGCGTACCCCCAGAGTCGGCCCCCCCGCCGTGACGACGCCAGGAATCTCTTTCGCCCGCGGCAGCACGAGCGTCAGCGGACCCGGCCAAAACGCTAGCGCCAACCTGCCCGCCAGGGTTGGCCAGTCCGCCACGCAGCGTTTCGCCATATCCAGGCTTGCGACGTGCACGATGATAGGATTGTGTGCCGGGCGGCCCTTGACCTCAAAAATGCGGGCCACCGCCCCCGCGTCCAATGCGCTGGCTGCCAGGCCGTAAACCGTCTCGGTGGGCAGCGCGACCACTTCCCCGGCACGGAGCAAGTCTGCCGCCCGCCGCACCGCCGCCCGGAACAAGGCGGGCGTGTGCGTCGGCACAACTTCGGCCAGAATCGCCTGCATCTTTGCCACGGACCGAATTTGCCCGCAAATTTGGCCAAAGCACACGAAAAACTGCAACCGGCTCCCCTCCGGGGCTGCATTGGCACCTCCCGACAGCAGTTTCAAGGCGCCGCCACCGCCCGCAATGCCTTGGCAGGCGGCACGCCGTGGACACCCCGTCCCAATGCCGTAGCGCCTCTATTGTGGTGCGTCATTGATTCTGTGACTTATCAGTATTCAAAGCCCATCGCCCGGTGCGCGCTGAGCCAGTGCGCCTGCCAGATTCCGGCAAACTCAAACACTCAAGTCCAATAAGCCGACCACCCTTGGCCACGCCATATCCCCCTCTAAGCCCCCTGTATACCCCCTGTATACCCCTTGTATACCCCTTCTATTGTAATAGAGGGGGTATACAGGGGGTATACAGGGGGTTTAGAGGGGGCTTAGATGGGGCTTAGAGGGGGTTATGCCGAGAGGCTGGACTGGGCGGCGACGGCAGAAGTCACGTAATATGCTGGGAACCGAGCAGTTTATCCCGTAACCAGTCACCCAAGCCCTTGGCCTGAGCGGTCAAGGCTAGTGACGTCCTCCCCGAATCATCTGTTCCCAAGGCTCAGCGGAGAAGTTGCAGAGTCAATGACGCACTACACTAGTTCGACAAATGGATATCGGTCGCGATGCGGTAGAAGCAGCGGGTCCTGGGGGTGGAATCAATCACGGTGATGGTTGTACCTGAACCGATGATGTCGGCATGCCCGGGGAGGGCGGTCCAGTTCGCGGTCCGCAAATCATCGCACCATTGCACCGCGTAAGACTGGCCCGGTTCGGCACGGAAGCGTAGTCGGGGTTGGTCTTGTTGGGGACCGCCCAACATGTCTAACGTCACTGCGGGCCGGATCAATTCGGGGATAAGGCTGAAGTTGTCCAGATAGACGTAGGTTTGAAGCGCCAAGCCGCTCACCGGGTAGGCGATAATGCCCACTTCCTCGATGTTCGCCAAGGCTTCGGCGGGCACCGACATGGGGCCATTCCCGCCACCCCACCACTCCGCACTGTCGAAGGGCGCTGCCAGCCTATACCAACTTGTATCCGGCAAATACCAGTAGCCGAAGGTGTACATGGTGTTGTTGTAACTCGAGTAGAAATAGAGATCAACGGCCTCCACCTCGTCCGGATAGTCCACCGAGACGTCCGCCTCGATGGCGGCGATCCGGGCGGCGGCATAGTTGCCAACCACCTTTCCCGCTGAACTGGAGATGTCGGCAAACAGGTATGCCAGATCGTTCGTGAAGCCCCCCGAAATGTAGGGATCGGTGTCGTCTATCCACTCGGGGTAGAGGTAATTGCCATCGGCCCAAAGCCACCAGGTGTCGGACACGGCCGAGGTGTCAAAAGTCTCCACGAATCCCCGCGTCTGGGCGTGGACCTGGCAGCCCAGCATCGCCGCCAGAAGGGCGGCGAACAAAGTCTGTTTCGTCATCATGACTTCACTTTAACACACGCGCTTCTGCGGGCACAACCAAACCTGATTCCGCGGCGGATAGACGCGCGGATGGATTAGTCGCAGTTCGCCCGCGCCGTCCCGATCCCAGCGGCCTTACTTCAGCCAGAGGATGGTTACGCCCTCGTTGGCTGCGTTCAGATCCGGGTCGCCGCGCATTTCGGGCACGGCGTCCAGCAGGGCCAGCACCTGGTTGTTGAAGATGGAAAAGTCCTCGCCCGCGATAAACTCCCGGATCACGCCTTCTTTTCTCCGCAGCCGAAACGATTTCCGCAGTCCGATGCACAGCACGCCGCCCTTGCCGGACGAACCGTAGCCGTGGATCACTTTGAGCACCCGCGTGCCCCCTTGCCTGGCCCGCTTCATTTCCTCGATGACCCGCCGCCGCGCTTCATCGAGCGTGGGCAGCCCGGCTTCGACGTTGTATGTCCGCATCGCGCTCATGGGGGGTCAAGAGATGCGGCGCGGCGGGCGTGGAGAACCCCTTGCAGGGTCATGATGGCGCAACCGAGCTTGAGGGATTGGACGAGCGACACGCCGCGCCAGGAGAGGTCGGCGATCCGATCAATGGCATGCAGCGAGAGCAGGTTCACGACTGAGATCCCCAGATACAAACCGAAAAACACAAGCAACAGCCGGCGCGAACGGTCTGCGCGACAGCCCAAGATCAGAAACAGGATGACCGCGGCGCCGGCGAGGCTGATCCCCACCTTCTGAAACGCGGCCCGCAGGTAGTAGAAATCGCGTGTGCGTGCCACTGTCCGGGCCTGCGCGCCCACCCAACTCTCCAGCTCGAACAACTCCCACATGCAGACCATCACCAGCAGCACGGCGAGTATCTGCCAAAAGCGGGTTGACGGTTCTGCTGCGTTGGCTGCGTTGTCGGAACCGGCTTGCCGGGCGAACACCGCGGCCGCCAGAAACAGCAGCGCGGTCAGCCAGCGGGGGACTGCCGCCGCGCGCAAAGGGCGCTTCGCGCCGTCGTCGGGCGGCTGCAGGCGCAACTGCACCAGTCGTGTCTCCGCCTGGGCGCCAGGCTTGCTGCTCACCGGGATGAACTCGGTGGATGCGGCCAGCGTGTGGTCGCGCCACCGGCCCGTCCGGGCCAGGTAGATGAGCCCGGTGACAAATTGCAGCTCATTCACAGGAGGCACCTTTACCTGGAAGTCGAAGGTCCCGCCCTCCTTGCCCACCGGTTTGGATCCGCCGCTGGCAAGGCACCCCAACGTGCCGTTGCGCGTGGTCGCCCAATGGAGGTCGGCGCACACGCGAGTCGGTTCCGCGAGTGGGGCCAGGTGCACGCGCAAGAGCAGGGACTGCCCCACCACGGCGCGGCGCGGCGCTTCCACGCGGACCCAGTTGACACGGGGTTCCATGCGGTCGAGCACCCACCAGATGACCGCCGCGGCCGCCACGGCCAGGATCAGCCCGGCATAGCCGAGCGGTTTAGCTTTCGGCGACGGCGGCATGGGCCTCAAGGAACGGCCTGCCGTGCCAACTGCCCGGCGGCACGGGCCACGGACCGGTCCGACATGCCGCTCGCGTCGAAGGGCCGCAGCCGGAAGCTGTAGTGTTGCGCCTGGCAGGGGATGAGGTATTGCTCGTGCGGCCAGTGGCCCCAACTGTTGTCACCTCCCACCCCCTGCTGCTTCCAGTCGAGGTTCAGCACCACGAAATCGCGCTGCGGCAGTGCGAACGGATGCTCGGCCGACTGCAGGTCGTCGGTGGAATGGTGGAGCGCGTTGACGCTCAGCAACGGCAGGCCAACGGCGAGCAAGCCGACGCCTTTGCGGTTGGCCAGCGCCACCCAACGGACGTCCACCTTGTTGCCGCTTTCACCCGGCTCGACGTAGTCGCAGCAGAACT
>CAZHEW010000081.1:0-10165 GCA_964531815.1 uncultured Verrucomicrobiota bacterium | reverse complement strand
CTGGATTTGACGGCCATGACGCTGGCAACGGTGGACAAGCAGGGGCGGCCTTCGGCCCGCGTGGTGTTGCTCAAGGGCGTGGACGAGCGCGGGTTTGTCTTCTTCACAAACTACGAAAGCCGCAAGGGACAGGAACTGGCCGAGAACCCACAGGCGGCGCTCGTGTTTTATTGGTCGGATCAGGAGCGGCAGGTGTGCATTGCGGGGGAAGTCGCCAAACTGCCGCCGGCGGAGTCTGATGCCTATTTCCAGACGCGTCCGCGGGGCAGCCAGGAGGCGGCTTGGGCGTCGTCGCAAAGTGCAGCAATCCGGGACCGGGCGGCTTTGGAAGAGAAGTGGCGCCATGTCGAAGCCCAACACGCCGGGAAGGAAGTGCCCCGCCCGCCCTTCTGGGGCGGCTACCGGCTCTCGCCCGCGCGGATGGAGTTCTGGCAAGGGCGGCCAAACCGCCTCCACGACCGCTTCCGCTACACGAGGCAGCCGGACAAGACGTGGCGGATCGAGCGCCTGTCGCCTTGAGTTCTTTCGCGGCGCACCGCCCTGCCGCTGCGGGGGGCTTGATGCGGTTCCCGAGCCGTCTCTCTATTTCGTCTCTTCCGACCCGGCCGCAGCCTCTTCCTGCTGCTCGCTGATCACCGGCGCGATGGCCTGCAGTTTGTCGCCTTCGGAAAGGTCAATGAGCTTTACACCTTGCGTGTTGCGGCCGGCCTCCCGAATGTCCTTCACGAATGTGCGCACCATCTGCCCGCCACTCGTGATCAGCATGATCTCGTCGGTGTCCCGCACGGTCAACGCGCCCACGACCGCCCCGGTCCTTTCGTTCGCTTTCATGGTGATGATGCCCTTGCCGCCGCGGGACTGCAGGCGATAGACCGGCTCCACCTTTCCGTCTGGCAGGACACTGTCGAACGGTGTCCGTTTGCCAATCCCGTTCTCGCCGGCAACCAGCAAGGTCGCATCGGGCACCACTACTGCGAGAGCGACCACGGCGTCGTTCTTCTCCAGGTTGATCCCCCGCACCCCCGCCGCCGGACGACCCATCGGCCGCACATCCTCTTCCGCAAAGCGGATGCTCATGCCCTCGCGCGTGATCAGCACCACCTGGTCCTGTCCCGAGGTCAGCTTTACCTCGATCAAGGTGTCGCCCGGTTCAATACCAATCGCGATGATCCCGCCCTTGCGGACATTGGCAAAGTCTTCGAGCGGTGTTTTCTTGACCGTGCCCCGCAGGGTCGCGAAGAAGAGGAAGCCCGGCTGCTGCCACGTCGTGTCTTCCTTGTTCGGCCCGGTCTTGGCCTCGATGCGGATCAGGGCGGCGATGGTCTCGCCCTGCTTCACCTCCAGCAGATTGGCAATGCTGCGGCCTTTGGCGGCCCGCCCCATGTCGGGAATCTCGTGCACGCGCTCCACATACACGCGCCCGGTGTTCGTGAAAAACATCAGGTGATCGTGCGTGCCGGCGGTGAAGAGGTGCTCGATAAAGTCCTGGTCCTCTTCGGTGGCCCCTTCGCGCGTAGCCATGCCGATGACCCCTTTCCCGCCCCGGCGCTGGGAACGATAGGAACTGATGTTCGTTCGCTTGATGAGGCCGCCATGCGTGAGCGTAATGATGACGCCCTCGTTCGCAATGAGGTCTTCAATGGCGATCTCCCCCTCGTCCGGCACCAGGTCCGTGAGCCTTGGCGAGGCGTACTTATCCTTAATCGCCCGCAATTCGGCCTTGATGATGGCAAACACCCTTTCCTCTTTGGCGAGGATATCGAGCAGGTCCTTAATCCGCGCGATCAGGTCGCGATACTCCGCCCGGACCTTGTCGATTTCCAGCCCCGTCAACTGGTAGAGGCGCAGTTCCAGGATCGCGTTGGCCTGAGCTTCACTGAACGAATAGCGTCCGCTGATCAGCCGCGTCTCGGCGCGAATGAGAATGCCAATCTTCTCCACCTGGGCGCGGGTAAAGTCAAACGCGAGCAGCTTGATCCTGGCCTCCTCGCGGGTGGCCGAGTGCCGAATGATGCGGATGAACTCGTCCAGGTTGGAGAGGGCGATCAGGTAGCCTTCCAGCAACTCCGCCCGTTCCTCCGCCTTGCGCAGCTCGAACTTCGTCCGGCGAATCACCACTTCCCGCCGATGTTCGATGTAGCAACTGATCAGGTCCTTTAACCCCAGCGTCTTGGGCCGCCCATGGTCAATCGCCAGTGCATTGACCGCAAAGCTCGTTTCCAGCGAGGTGTGCTGGTAAAGATTGTTGATCACCACCTTGGCGACCGCGTCCCGCTTGATCTCGATAACGACCCGGGTGTTTTCATCCGACTCGTCGCGCACGCCGGTGATGTCCGTGATGACCTTCTCGTTCACCAAATTGGCAATGCGCTCGACCAGCACTGCCCGGTTCACGTTGTAGGGAATCTCCGTGATGATGATCTGTTCGCGGCCGCCCTTGAGTTCTTCCAAGCCGACCTTGCCCCGGACCTTCACACTGCCGCGCCCGGTCTGGAAATACTCCTTGATGCCCTCCAGTCCGCAAACCATGCAACCCGTTGGGAAATCCGGCCCTTTGACGTGCTGCATCAGTTCTTTGAGCGTGATGTCCGGCTTGTCAATCTGAGCGCAAATGCCGTCCACCATCTCCCCCAGGTTGTGCGGCGCCATGTTGGTCGCCATGCCCACGGCGATGCCCGTGCCGCCGTTGACCAACAGGTTGGGGAACGCGGCCGGGAAGACCGTCGGCTCGGTGCGCGTCTCGTCGTAATTGGGCACGAAGTCCACCGTGTCCCTTTCCATGTCGTCCATCAGCACCGCTCCCAGCGGCGCCAGCCGCGCCTCCGTGTAGCGCATCGCCGCGGGCGGATCCCCTTCCACCGAGCCGAAGTTCCCCTGCCCTTCCACCAGCCGCTCGCGCATCGCCCAGGGCTGCGCCATGTGCACCAGCGTCGGGTAAATCGCCAGGTCGCCGTGCGGATGGTAGTTGCCCATCGTTTCACCCACGATCTTCGCGCACTTCAGGTGCTTGCGGTTGGGCATGACCCCCAGCTCATGCATCGCATAGAGGATGCGGCGTTGCGACGGCTTCAAACCATCCCGCACGTCCGGCAGCGCCCGTGAAATGATCACCGACATCGAGTAGTCGAGAAACGAGTTCTTGATCTCGTCGGCGACGTTGATCTTGGTCAGCTTCTCGTTGGCGGCGTAGGCCGGCAAGCTGCTCGGTGGCAAATCGTGGGCGCTGTTGTCGTCAGGCATAGGGGAAATCAGAAGGGAGTGATGGAGTAATGGAGTGGTGGCGTCACTGGAGACGGTGCTTGGAGCTATGGCTTATGTTCCTCATTCAGCGAAAGGGAGCTTGGCGACTGGCCTTCCAGCTCCGCGATCTTGCGATTCAGCCGCTCCAGGTTCTCAAGCATCGGCTTCTCGTAGGGAATCGCCTGCTGCGGCCTGAGCGACTTCACTTGCCCGTTTTCGCGGATGACAAAGTCTGTTCCATACTGACGAGCCCTGCGCAGCGCCTCCAACGCCCCCCGCTGCAAAGCCCGTTCCACCCTGTAATCCTCGGCATCAAGGATAGATTCATCCCATTCTTCGGCTTGCAATTTCATACATCAATCTTAGCTGCTGCCAATATCTCTGACCACCGGCGTTGATCGCGGACGACGAGTCGGCCCGCCTTCTCGACCGCGAGCAATCTCGGGGCCGGCACGTCGTTGTCGTATAGCTTCCAACTATCCATCAAGGGCCGGTAGATCGTTAGGAAGTTCTGAAGCGTCTTAAAGAAGCGGCGGCGGGAGACTTCTTCGACGATACTAGGTCCACCCTCGGCCACGCGTTGGCGCACTCGACGCAGCGTGACTTCCGGATCGCCTACCCAGAGAAAATACGCCTTCAGAAGATAGCCTGCGGCGCGGGCCTGCCCCAGCCAAGCAATCGCGCTCCTCCCGCTCATAGTTGTCTCCCAGGTGAAGCCGGCTCCGCGTGCGATCAACTCCCGGATTCTCCTCAAGGCGATCTTGCCCGCCTCGAAGCTCACAGCGTCAGGGGCATACGGCGACAACCCGCGTGCTATCAAGTCTGCATTCACAAACTCAACCTGTCTCGCCTCGTCGGGCAAATAGTTGTTCGCGAGCGTCGTCTTGCCCACCCCATTCGGGCCGGCGATGATATAGAGCGTCGGCATCGGCAGATCACACCTGCATCCATCCATCACTCCGCTTCTCAAATGTCCAGGTTGCGCACGTTCAACGCATTGTCCTCGATGAACTGGCGGCGCGGCTCGACCTCTTCGCCCATCAATTTCGTGAACATCTCTTCGGCTTCAACCGCATCCGTCAAGTCAATCCGCAACAGCTTGCGCCGGGCCGGGTTCATTGTCGTCTCAAACAGCTCCTTGGGATTCATTTCACCCAACCCCTTGAATCGCTTGATGGACAGTCCCCGCCGCCCAACCTCCTTAACGCTGGAGAGGATCTCGGGAATCGAGAACAGCGGCTTGACCTGCTCCTTGTCCCCCTCCCCTTCAATGACTTCGAACAGCGGCTTATCCTGCGCCGAGTAATGTTCGACACTCAAGCCTTTCTTGCCCAGCTTCGCCAGCAGCTCCGCCACCGCCTTGCTCTCGTGCAGTTCAACGTGCCGCGCGCGCCGCGTGTGGCCATTCTTCGCCTTCTCCAGCAGGCTGGTGTCGGATTCCTCCTCGCCGAACAGGCGCAAATCGGGGTTCTGGGAACCGAATTCTTCCAAGTCCTCCTCGGTGTGAAAGTACTGAACGGTCTCGTCATTGCCGTCGCGGACCTTTACCAGGTGTCGCGGGAGTTCGTGGCTCTTCGGGTGCCGCTGCTCGACATAAGTGGCGAAATCCCCGCCATGACGGCGCAACGCATTGGCGTATTTATCCAGTGATTCGAGCAGCTCCAGGATTTCGGCAAGCTGCTTCTCCGTCAGCTCATTGCCGCCGGACAGATTGCGCAGGCGCACCTCGTCGGTCCCCAGTTCAATCAATATCTTGTTCAGCCGCGCGTCGTCGTCCACGTACTCCACCCGCTTCTTCCGGGCGATTTGATACAGCGGCGGCTGGGCGATATACACAAACCCGCCCCGGATCAGTTCCGGCATCTGACGATAGAAAAAAGTCAGCAGCAGCGTGCGGATGTGCGAGCCGTCCACGTCCGCATCGGTCATGATGATGATCTTGTGGTACCTCAACCCCTCCAAATCGAAGGCCCCCTCTCCCTCGCCATCGCCGATACCCGTGCCCACCGCGGTGATCAGGGTGCGGATTTCGTTGTTCTGCAGCACCTTGTCCAGGCGCGCCTTCTCCACGTTGATGATCTTGCCGCGAATCGGCAGGATCGCCTGGAATTTGCGGTCGCGCCCCTGCTTGGCCGACCCGCCGGCGGAATCCCCCTCGACGATATACAGCTCCGTGTTGGCGGGGTCCCGGTCCGAGCAATCGGCCAGCTTGCCCGGCAGACCGCCGCCCGTCAGCGCCCCTTTGCGCACGGTCTCGCGCGCCTTGCGCGCCGCCTCGCGGGCGCGCGCGGCCAGCAAGCCCTTTTCAATCACCCGCTTCGCCACCGACGGGTTCGCGTCGAAGTGCGTCATCAAACCGTCATAGACGATGGACGAGACCAGCCCATCAATCTCCGTGTTCACGAGCTTGACCTTCGTCTGCGACTCGAAACGCGGGTTGGGCAGCTTCACGCTCAGCACGCAAACCAGCCCTTCGCGCACATCGTCACCCGAGATGGCGGGATCCTTTTCCTTCAACAGGTTGTTCTGCTTCGCGTATTGGTTAATCGCGCGCGTCAGCGCCGAGCGGAACCCGGTGAGGTGCGTGCCGCCATCGGGGTTGGCAATCGAGTTGGCGAAGCACAGGATCTGGTCGTTGTAGCTGTCGGTGTATTGCATGACGCAATCCACGAACACTTCGTCCTTCTGCCGATTGATCACGATCGGCTTGGGATGGAGCACCTGCTTGGTCCGGCCAAGCTGCTTGACGAATTGCTCAATGCCATCCTTGTACAGGAAAGACTCGGTCTTTTCGTCCCGCTCATCCGTAAGGACAACCTCCACCCCCGGGTTCAAGAACGCCAGTTCCCGCAAGCGGTTCGCCAGCATGTCGAACTTGAACTCCGTGGTAATCGTGAAGATGGTCGGGTCGGGCTTGAAGGTGATCAGCGTCCCGGTGCCCTTGGACTTGCCCACGACGGTCAGCTTCTGTGTAGTGACGCCCCGCGCAAACTCCATCGAATAGACTTTCCCGTCGCGCGACACTTCCACCTTGAACCAGTCGGACAGCGCATTGACGCACTTGGCGCCAACCCCGTGCAAGCCGCCGGAGTACTTGTAAGCGCCTTGCCCGAACTTGCCCCCCGCATGCAGATTCGTCAGCACCAGTTCTACCGCCGGCATCTTCCACTTCGGATGCATGTCCACCGGTATGCCACGCCCGTTGTCGCGGATGGACACCGAGCCATCCACATGCACCGTGACTTCAATCTTGCTGCAGTAACCGGCCAGGTGCTCGTCAATCGAATTATCCAGCACCTCGAAGACGCTGTGGTGCAAGCCGCGCTCGTCCGGGTCGCCGATGTACATCCCCGGGCGTTTGCGCACCGCTTCCAGCCCCTCGAGTTTGTCAATCTTCGACGCATCGTACTTCTCCGGTGCGACGGGGGGCGTGGGCATTTTCTCTATCACTTCAACCGCGCTTTGTTCAGACATAAAGACCGTTCCAACCAGGCACTCTGGCCATCCGTTTCAGATGCGGAGATTCTAGAAAAAAGAGCCTTCAAACACAACTGCTATTTCAGGCTCATTCTCCTCGCAAAACACCATTAGTGGTGGGGTCTCCAGCCGCCAAAGCCAATATATTGGGCTTCGCCGAGGCTGCTTGGTGAGCGCCTCGACCTGCCAGCTCAGGCTCCCAAAAGCGCTTATGACTTGATGTCACGCGCCTGAAATGCGGCGGTTCCAATCAGGAAGGTTGTGAGGTTGACGGCCAGCAGTACACAGACGCATTGCCCGATCTGCGACCAGGGCAGCGGTTGCGAAAAAACGTGGCGCCAGGCGTGGAAATGGTAGGTCAGCAAGTAATCGTGATACCGCTCGAAAAAGGGGATGCCCTCCATCACTAGGTTCACAAAAAGCAGCGACAGCGCCAGAATGGTTGCCGCGGCCGGCTTCATGTTGAAGCAGGAAAACATGAAGGCAATCCCCAGCACGACACTCGCGTTGAGAGTCATAAACAGGTGCGAACAGAAATACAGCTTAAATCCCTCCCCCGCGCTCAGTACGTTGAACACGGCCCCCGGCACGAAGACAAACATGCCCTTCCACGGAAACCAGAGGCGCGCAAACAGCAGCGCCGTACCCCCCAGCACGAGCACCAGCATCGCCGAGAAGATGACGCCCGCCACCCATTTGACCAACAACAAGCGCAACCGGGAAATCGGGCGCGACAGAATCATCCGCAGGGTCCCGTCCTCCACTTCCTTGGCCACCAGATCGCCGCCCACCAGCGCCGCATACAAGGGCATCAGCAGCAGGATTTGCGGAATCAGCATGATCAATGCGACGGTCAGCGCCGACACGTATTCCAGCGCCAGATAGCCGTTGCCTTCCAGCATCCGCTCCATGTCTGACTGCCACCGGGTGAAACGGAAGGCCAGCAGCATGGCGTTCTGCGCGAGCACAAACGCGCCAAAGCCGATATACGTGCGCTTCTTGCCGAAGAGCTTCCAAAGTTCGTTGCGCAGGTGACGCCAGAACAGGCTCATTCCGCCTCCCTTTGCCCGTTCATCAGCGACAGGTAGAAGTCCTCCAGCGCCTCTTCCACCGGCGCAATCTCATAGACGGGAATCCCGCGCTCCACCAGCAGGCGCACGACCCGGTCCGTCCCCACCCCTGTGCTTAAAGCTATGAGGTGGCCATCGCGTTCTTGCGTGATCAACTGTGCCTGCCGCAGTTCCTTCACCGCCAGCCCAAAATCTCCCGTCTTCAGTCGTGTCCAGACCTCTCGCCGCTTCGTGGCCGCCAGCGAGCCTTCAAACACCTTCCGCCCCCGGTTCAACACGGCGATGCGCGTGCAGAGCTGTTCGACTTCGTTCAGGAAATGGGACGACAGCAGGATCGTCAGCCCCAGGTCCCGATGCAGCCGCAGGATCGTCTGCCGCATTTCGTGAATGCCTTCCGGGTCCAGGCCATCGCTCGGCTCGTCGAGGATCAGCAACTCGGGCTGGGGCAACAGCGCCTGGGCCAGGGCCAGCCGCGCTCGCATTCCGTGGGAATAGGTTCTCACCTTCGAGTCTTCCCGTCCCTTGAGCCCGACCCACTCGATCACCTCCTGAATCCGCTGGCGCGGCGTGGGGGCGGTGTAAGAGCTCAGAATCTCCAGGTTTCGGCCTCCACTGAGATAATCGTAGAAGGCCGGGCTTTCAAAAATCGCCCCCACCTTCTGCAATGCCAGCCGGCGGCGCGCGGTGACATCGTGGCCGCAAATGCGCACCTCGCCGCTGGTGGGCCAGACCTGCCCGAGCATCATGCCGATAGCCGTGCTCTTGCCCGCGCCGTTGTGCCCGAGCAGCCCGTAAATCTCGCCCGCCGGCACTTCGAGTGTCAAGTCGTCCACCGCCAGCCGCTGCCCGAACTTCTTGTTGAGGTGCTTGAGCTGAATCACAGGCTTGGCCCCCGCAGTTCCCCCCCGCCACGAAATGCCAACCAACCGGCGTGCGGGCATCTTGCCCGCTTAAACAGTCCGAACAGTTTGAGCGAGCGCGATGCCCGCGCGCCGGCCTTGCAGGTGTGCAAGGTTCTTAGACGTCGCGGCAACAGGCTCATTGGAAATCAGGCCTCTGGATCACGGGTTCTTCCGAATCGTTCCCTCGAACAGGAGCAGGTTCTTGATGTGGCCATCCGCGTAGAGCCAGTTCTGGGCTTTGGCGTCCCCGCGGGCGATGTGGAACGTCTCCTTGTCGTACATCAACGGCATCTGGTGCGGATCGAACTTCAGGCCAAAGGCCACCAGATGCTCGGCATCCCTGCCGTTGACCAGGCTGTTCCAAGCAAAGCTCGAACCGGTCTGCTCGAAGAACGTCGCGCCCGCCGCGGGAATGAGCTTCGCCTGGCCCCCCGGCCACTTGTCAGAAGGGCATTTGAACACGTTTACATTCCCCGCGTAATTCGACAGCACCTGGTCTGGACCTGGCAACTCGTTGGTCACCGTGGTCATAGACTTATCCCGCATGACCGGCAGCCGATTGCGGTTGTCACCCGCATACATTTGCAGCGCCAAGCCGATCTGGCGCAGGTTGCTCAGGCACACGGTTGCGCGCCCCGACTCCTTCGCCCGACTTAACGCCGGCAGCAACAGGGCGGCCAGGATGGAGATAATCGAAATCACCACCAGCAGTTCGATCAGCGTGAACGCGCTTTCCCGCCCAGCTCCTCGCCCCCGAGACTTTAGACTTTGGACTTTAGACTTTAGACTTCCCACGCTGCTTACCTTTCGCGGAATGCCCGGCCGCTTTCCATCACCCGCTGCAGCTCTTCCAGCACCGGCGCCAGCTCCGCCTTGGTTTGCGCCGAGCTCTGGCTGTAGAACGTCTTGAGCCCGATCGTTCTCACCTTCGCATCGAGCTCCTGGCTCAGCACCGGTGGCGAGTTTGTCCCGCCCCGCCTGCCGCGGCCCGCCCCAGCCCCCGAGCGGTCGCGCGCCTCTCTGAGCCGCCTTAGCGCGTCATCAATTGCCTTGCGTCGCTTCTCCTCCGGCAATTGCTCGAACGACGTCAACATCTGCTTGAAACCCGTCGGCATTGTCGCCTCGATGAAACCCGCCTTCTCCTCTTCCGTCATCCGGTCGAACCAGCTCCACGCCTGCCGCTCCAGCCGCGCCTTGCGCCGTTCCTCCAGCGACAAGGCGTTCAGCTTGTCCGCCAGCTCTCGAATCGCTTTCGTCCGCGCCCCCCCGTGCAACTTGCTAATGTCCACGGACTCGGCATAGGCCTGCACCTTCTCTGCCGTCATCTTGGCGTTCCTGGCAATCCGGTATCCGCCCAGCGCTACCAGCCAGATCGCGCCAATCGCCACCCCGCACCAGAATAATGGCCGCCAACGTTGACTCAACATCTCCGAAGGCTAGCACCGAGAGCGCTATTCGCCACGAAAAACTGGACAG
>CAZHEW010000080.1:0-10173 GCA_964531815.1 uncultured Verrucomicrobiota bacterium | reverse complement strand
AACACTGCCGCACTTACGAGAATTACTACCGGGCGCAGGGGTTATTCGGCATGCCGGTAAAGGGCGACATTGCTTACACGGCGGAGCTTGAACTGGACCTGGCCAAGGTAGTGCCGAGCGTGGCAGGGCCGAAGCGACCGCAGGACAGAATCGAGTTGCCCGACCTCGAACGCGAGTTCGTTGCGGCCCTGGCCAGGCCAGTCAACGAAAACGGATTCGGCAGACCGGCCGAGCAGTTGGGCGAGCGCTACCCGGTTCCACGCGGCGAAGGGGTCATTGGCCACGGCAGCGTGCTGATCGCGTCCATCACCAGTTGCACAAATACAAGCAATCCGTCGGTGATGCTGGCGGCAGGCTTGCTGGCCAGGAAGGCGGTTGAGCGCGGGCTCGCAATCAGTCCGCTGGTTAAGGCATCGCTAGCGCCCGGCTCGCGCGTGGTCAGCGATTACTTGTGCCGCACTGGATTGCAGATGTACTTGGACCAGCTCGGATTCAACCTGGTTGGCTACGGCTGCGCCACCTGCATCGGCAACTCCGGCCCGTTGGCGGCGTCCGTGGATGAACTGATCGGCAAGCATGACCTGGTTGTGGCGTCAGTGCTGTCTGGCAATCGGAACTTCGAGGCGCGGGTGCATCAGAGCATCAAGGCAAACTTCCTCATGTCGCCGCCACTGGTGGTGGCCTTTGCGCTGGCAGGCCGAGTGGACACAGATCTGAGCAGCGAGCCCCTGGGCAAAGGGAAGGACGGCAAGGACCTGTATTTGAGGGATATTTGGCCAACGCTGCGCGAGGTCCGCCAAGTGATGCAGGAAGCTCTGAAGCCCGAGGTGTTTCGCCGGCTCTATTGTGATTTGGCCGCCCAGATTCCGCAGTGGAGCCAAATCCCCGGGAGTGGAGGCCAAGTGTACCAATGGGACGCCAACAGCACCTACATTCAGGAGCCTCCCTTCTTCGAAGATTTCAGCCTGCAGCCCAACACGATTCGCGACCTCAAAGACGCCCGCGCACTGGCCATTTTCGGCGACAGCGTGACGACGGATCACATTTCGCCCGCAGGCAATATCAAGGAGACTTCTCCAGCCGGGAAATGGCTCATCGAGCATAAGGTTGCCGTCGAGGATTTCAACAGCTACGGCTCCCGCCGGGGCAACGATCGGGTCATGACGCGCGGGACATTCGCTAACGTGCGAATCAAGAACCGGATGGTTCCGGGCGTCGAAGGCGGGATTACCAGATGCTTTGCGAGCAAGGGCTGCGCCGGCGCGGCAGGCGAGCCAGTCTCGATCTACGAAGCGGCAATGGCTTACCAGAAGCAAGGCACGCCGCTAATCGTCATTGCCGGTCAGGAATACGGCACTGGCAGCTCCCGCGATTGGGCGGCCAAGGGGACGGCTTTGCTGGGAGTCAAAGCCGTGATTGCGCAGAGCTTCGAGCGGATCCATCGCTCGAACCTCGTCGGCATGGGAGTGCTGCCGCTGCAGTTCAAAGAGGGAACGAACGCGCAGACTCTGAAGCTGAACGGAACGGAGACCTTCGACATTTCCGGCCTGGCTCACGGCCTCAAACCGCAACAGGAGCTAAGCGTGTTGGTGAGGCGAGCGAATGGCTCGGTGGAGGCAGTGCCGGTGACATGCCGGATTGACACGCCAATCGAGCTCGAATACTACCGACACGGAGGGATTCTGCCTTGCATCCTGCGGCAGTTGGGCGGCACCCGGAGCAGCACGCTCGCATAACCACCGGGCAAGGTGTGTCGGCGCGGCGCAAGGTGGGGCGCGGCGGACCGACGCTGTCATCAGAATCACCGTGCACGAGGCAGCAAACCCCGCTGAACACTGTTTGCCGCACCGTTTGTGAGCGCGCCCTGCCCTCGCGGTCCCTCACCTGGCTGTCGGCGCGCTCCGGTAAAGGTCGTCGGCTGCCGGGACGGCGCTGTCCTCCCACAGCCGGTTTGGGCCGGCGGAGCGAATCATGACTTCATTATCGGAAAAGAAGAACCGCATCGGGGTGCCCCATGGGTCGAGTATTTCGCCTTTCTCGTTCATGTCGCTTTTGCGCACAGCGAGGATCAGCACTCTCTTATCCGTCTGACCAAGCAAGGCTTTGGCGATGGAGACATTGTTGCCTGTCGGGTAACTGCCGACGAATTCCCGATATTGCTGGAGTCCCAGGATCAGGCTGTCAGCATCCGCGTTGAACTTGGCCGTTCCTGCCTCGGGGGACCTGAGTGCCCAACCTGTAGCCACCCACAAGACACCCCCGACGGCCAGCACCACGAAAGTAATGGCAAGGGTCCTTTTGATCACATCGAATCTCAGTCTATTGCTTTAGTTGCCTGAGTCGGTGTACAGCAGGTGGAGTGCCGGTACTGGCACGGACGATGAGTTCGGCGGGCAGACGCTGGGATTCGGGACGGCGACCGAGCAGGAGTTCCTTCATGGCGCTCACTGCCGCGAGGCCCAGTCGGAACTTAGGCTGGCGGGTCGTCGTAAGAGGCACGCGAAAATGCTTCCCGAGCAGGATGTTTCCGAAGCCAGCAATGGACATGTCCTGGGGGATTCTGAGGCCATGGTGGAGAAGTGTCTCAGCGCAACCCACCGCCACAACATCGTTCACCGCCTGCACAGCGGTGGCATCGCAGCCTTCGTTAATCATCTGCTGAGCTGCAGCGGCCCCTTCCTCGATTGTGCGGCCGGCCTGAAAAACGAGCTTGTCGTCCTCCTCGATGGAAGCTTCACGCAACGCCTGGCGATAGCCGTCGAGGCGTTCCTGCGTCCAGGGAGTGGCAGGAGGCCCGGCGAGGAATGCGATGCGCCGGTGCCCCAGCTTGAGCAGATGTTGGGTGACGAAGTAACTGGCAAGGAGGTCGTCGGTCTCGACGTTGACAAACTGGCGGCAGAAGGGCGCGGAGTGGCCAAGCACAACCGTGGGCACGCGGCGGACCAGCAACTCCTGGTAAATGCGAGCCTCGGTGGCCAGGCGATAGACAGGAGCAACGAATAAGCCGTCCACACGCCGGGACAGAAACTGCCGAATGCGCGCCTCCTCACGCTCCGGATTGTTGAGGGTATGGGCATACAAAACATCATACCCCAATTCGTGGGTCTTCTCCTCGATGGCGAGGACGATGCGGGAATAGACGGGATTGGTCATGGAAGAAATGACCAGGCCAAGTAGTTTGGTCCTGCGTGTGCGCAAGGTTCGGGCCGCGGAGTCGGGCACATAGCCCATTTGCTGGGCCAGCAGCTTAATGCGCGTCTTGGTCGCCGCGGAAAGGTCCGGGGCATCCCGCAGGGCTTTGGAGACGGTGTTGACCGCCACGCCAGCCTGCTGGGCGATGTCTCTAAGCCGTGTCAAAGACTCGCTCCCCGCCAATGAAGTTTGCAGCGCAAGGTCTCACAGAATGAACTTCCGGCCAGATGCATCAAGCGCACCGTTCGGCGACTTCGGCGAATTGTTATCCGGTCACCGGCATTGAGTTCAGTGACAACCTCCCCATCCGCGCTCAAGATAGTCGCAGGCTTGGGGCTAATGACTTTGACATCAATCGTAGCCGTTAAAGGCAGAATCAATGAGCGATTGGACAGTGTATGGGGGCAGATCGGGGTGAGGGCGAACACGTCCGCAGTAGGGAAGACCACGGCCCCCCCCGCAGCAAGTGAATAGGCCGTGGAACCGGTGGGGGAGCTGACAATGAGGCCATCGCAGCGATAGCGCGTGAGCGGGGCGTCATCCACGCTGACATCGAGTTCGATGAGGCGGGAGGCAACGCCACGGCCAATGACGATATCATTGAGGGCGGCTCGATGGCACCATTGCCCGTCGCAGCGGCCGGAGGCTTGGATTAGAGCTCGCGATTCAAAGTTGAACTTGCCCTCCCAAATGAACTTGAGGGCCTCGGAGAGACGCGCAGACGAAACGGCGGTCAGAAAGCCCAGGCCGCCCACATTGACCCCCAAAATGGGAGTGCGCGAGCCGGCAATTTCACGCGCGGCCCGCAGCATGGTGCCATCGCCACCAAACACCATCAGCAAATCCACTTGGCGCGCCAAAGCCGCGGGGGGGAGGCAAACGACCGCTCCCAAGTGGGCGCTCCGAGCAGTCGCAGCGTCGGTGCAAACCTGCCTGCCGGCAGCGGCGATCAAGCGAGCCGCCCGTCTCACCGTGGCACCGCTGGCAACCTTCTTCGTGTTACCAACCAGGCCGACGCGTTTGATCCTGTCGCCCAGGGTTTTCAATTGTTCACCATCAGCACTAGGAATTCCTTGTTTCCAGCCGGGCCCACAATTGGCGATTCCGTGACGCCATGCCATCGCAAGCCACCGCGGGCAGCCACAAACTCCTGCAGTTCGCGCAATATGCGTTCGTGGATTGCCGAATCGCGGATCACTCCGGCTCCCCGGTCAGCCTCAGCCTTGCCAGCCTCGAACTGCGGCTTGATTAACGCCACAATCTGGCCGCCCGAAGCGAGCAATGTCGCCGCAGCCGGTAGAATCTTTCGCAAAGAAATGAAGGAGCAATCGATCGCGACGAGGTGGGCGCGATCAAAGGGCGGCGGGAATTTTGCCGGTGCAAGGTCGCGCGCATTCGTCCTCTCCATAACCACCACACGGGCGTCGTGGCGCAGTTTCCAGGCGAGCTGTCCCCGGCCGACATCAACGGCGTAGACCCTGGCCGCGCCTCGCTGCAAAAGGCAGTCGGTAAAGCCGCCGGTCGAAGCACCAAGGTCAACAGCCACTTTGCCGGACACGTCTAATTGGAAGTAATTCAGAGCGTGTTCGAGCTTGAAGCCGCCGCGGCTCACGAATTTCTCCGGCGCGAGAAGGATGAGCTTGTCTGCCGATTGGACTGAATCACTGGCCTTCCGGCCAGGATGATCGTTAATCCTGACCTGGCCGGCCATGATCGCACGCTTGGCTTTCTCCCGGCTTTGGCAGAAGCCACGTTCGACCAACGCTTGATCCAAGCGAACCATGCATCCAGTATGCTATGGTCAACTCCCTGTTTGCTAGAATAATTCGACGCTATCACGGCTCTTGTTACGCACACACTGAATGTCAGTTCACGCCGTGCCAGGGCCAAGACCGTGAAGGCCTACCGCATTAGTTCTTCCCTGTCCGCTCCAGAATAGGCTTGCCCCTGCGCCTCGCGAAAACTGTGCAAGAAGAGAGAGTTATCCGCAACGGCCTTCTCAATGAGCTGTTTGAGCAGAAACAACTCAGAGCTGTTGATGACCGCATGAACGCTCTGCTGGAACGCCTGCAGTGGGGTAAATGTCTGAAAGGAGCTGCCGAGGAGGATGATGGTGCTGTGACGCCGCTGGTTCATTGGCATGTTCTGCAGGGCCTGCAGGGTCACATTCTCACTTAAGTCATTGGAAGCGAACAATTCCTCAAGAATGACGACTTGGTAGCGTACCTGGGAATAGCGAATAAGGAAATCGGTATGAGTGGCCGCTGTGTGGACTTTGTAGCCCAGTTCGGTCAAAGCCGCCCTTGCGGCCTCGAGCCATTCGGGAGTTGAAAAAGCCAACAGGGCAGGCTTGTCGGACGCACTGACAAAATCAAAGTTGTTTTGCATCAGATATTGCTACTTGAGCTTGAGTGTTGTCGCGAGAGGCGGTCCCCCCGGCTTAATCGTATCTTGAATCGCCCTCATGCGCAGCGAATTCACTCGGTGGGTTGATTCGCCGCGGCTCTTCTTGATGTTGTCAATCCCCCGGGTAACCGGGCCGCGCTTGGTGCAGTAGAGCAACGCGGTTTCTTCCGTGACCTTGCCCTGCTGGTAGGCTTCGAGCGCTGAATAGTCAAAAGTACGCCAGCCGAAGGGTTGGCTGGCCTCAGTGATTTCGTAGAAGGTCTTCCCCTCGGTTTCGCCCAGCCGGATAGTCTCCTGCGTGCGCAGATTGGACCCCATGATCTCCAGCAGTGCGAAGCGGCCTCCACCGACCTTGGGCACCAATCGTTGGCTGACGACCCAGCGTAGTGTGTCGGCGAGGCGGGCGCGAAGCTGTTCCTGTTCCTCGGTCTCGAACATGCCCAGAATGCGGTTAATAGTCTGGCCGGCATCAACGGTGTGGAGGGTGCTGAGCACAAGGTGGCCTGTCTCGGCGGCACTCAGGGCGATCTTGATCGTCTCGCGATCCCGCATTTCCCCGACGAGGATCACTTTCGGGGCCTGGCGCAGGGCGGCGCGCAGGCCGTGAGAGAAGGTGTCGAAGTCACTGCCCAATTCGCGCTGATTGAACGTAGCCACATCATGGGGGTGAACGAATTCAATCGGGTCTTCAAGCGTGATGATATGGATAGGCCGGGTATGACTGATCTCGTTGAGGATTGCAGCCAGGGTGGTGGACTTGCCGGAGCCTGTGGCGCCGGTGACGAGCACCAGACCGGTCTTTTCACGGGGAATCTCCCTGATGATGGGCGGAAAGTTGAGCCACTCAAGAGTGGGAATGACTGTGTTCAGCTTGCGCAGAACAACCGAATAGTTGCCTCGCTGGGAAAAAATGCTGATGCGGAAGCGCGCCTTGTCGGTAAGCGTGTAGGCGGTGTCGCAAGAGCCGCGCCGGAGCAGATCCCCAATGTGCCACTGATTGTCCCCCATTATGTTGAGGGCAATCGTCTCCGTTTGGAAAGGGGTAAGCTTGTGAATTGCCGGGTCGCATGCCACAGATTTCAATTCACCGAACGATTCGACTTGCAGTGGTTTGTCAACGGTGAAAAGCAAGTCGGACACCTCTGGCTGGGAATCCAGCATGGTGGACAGGATGAGGTCGAGCTCGGGGCGGCGCATAAATAATCAACTTTCGTCATCCTCGGGGGGATGAGGCAGGAACGGGCGGAACTTCCGCTTGTCTATTGCCTTGTCATAGGCTTCTTCTGGCGCGATGCGCTTCATTCGGAGGTGATCCATGATCGCATCGTCCAATGGCTGGTTGCCAAGCTTCTTGCCCACCTGAATCATGCCAGGGATTTGGTGGGTCTTGCCTTCGCGCACAAGATTGGCAATGGCTGTGGTGAAGACGAGAATTTCAAGCGACGCCACACGCCCCTTCTTGTCAATCCGCTTGAACAGGTTCTGGGCGACGATACCTTTCAGGGCTTCTGAAAGAGTAGCGCGAATCTTGTTCTGCTGCTCGGCCGGAAAGACGTCTATCATGCGGTCCACGGTCTTGGCCGCACTGGGCGTATGAAGAGTGCCCAGGACCAAATGCCCGGTGCTGGCCGCCACCAGTGCCAACTCGATGGTCTCCAAATCGCGTAATTCGCCGACGAGGATGATATCCGGGTCCTCACGCAGGGCCCCGCGGAGCGCGGAGGCGAAAGACTTGGTGTGAACGCCCACCTCACGGTGATTGACCAGGCAATTCTTGCTCTCGTGGACGAATTCGATCGGGTCTTCAACGGTAATGATATGGTCGCGCCGGTTCTTGTTGGCATAATCAACCATCGCCGCCAGTGTTGTGGATTTGCCGGAGCCGGTCGGGCCGGTAACCACAATCAGGCCGCGGTGGAGCATGCAGAACTTCTTCAGCACGCTCGGCAGTGGGGCGTCAAATTTCTCGAAGTCGTCGAAGGAAAGCACTTTGGTTGGAATCTGGCGAAAGGCCGCGCCGATGCCATACTTCTGGCTGTAGAAATTGGCACGGAAACGGGAGATGTGCGGAATCTCATACCCGAAGTCAACATCGCCGGTCTCCTCGAAGACTTTGATCTTGTACTCGGGCGCGATCTCGTACAACATCTTCTTCAGCTCGTCACTCTCGAGTGGCGGGTGGTCCACACGATGCAGTTCGCCGTTAACACGTAGCATGGGGTGGTTGCCCGATGAAAGGTGCAGGTCCGATGCCTTTTGCTCGAACATCAGGTTAAAGAATGCATCGATTTTCGCCATAAACGTCCGTATAGTTCGCGCTCCTAATAGCTAAATCCGCACCAAGTCCAAAGAATTGAGCAAAGCCTGCGAAAGAATTACGGAAGAGATAGCCACGCAAGGCGCCATCACTTTCATGCGTTTCATGGAACTGGCGCTGTATTGTCCTAATTGTGGATACTACGATACAGAAGAGGACATCATCGGGAGGCGCGGCGATTACTACACAAGTGTGAGTATAGGGAGCTTGTTTGGCGAGTTGCTCGCGTGGCAATTTGCTGACTGGTTTGAGCCAAGCGGGCTGGGACCTCTCTGCCCCGAAGGAAAGAACCAGAGAATAAGGATTGTTGAGGCGGGCGCGCACTCCGGGAGGCTCTCCAGCGACATTCTGACCTGGATGCGTGATCATCGTCCGGCCCTCTTCGAGCGGCTGCAATACTGGATCGTGGAACACTCGAACCGTCGGCGCGACTGGCAACGGCGGAACCTAGCTGCGTTCGGCCATAAGCTGCGTTGGGCGGCAAAGCTCGGTGAGTTAAGGTGCGCGGCGGCCTCTGAACCCCGGTCTCCGGATGCCGCAAAGGTCCGGGAGATCATTTTCTCCAACGAATTACTCGATGCCATGCCGGTACACCGGCTGGGATGGGATGCGAGTAGGCGGGCCTGGTTTGAGTGGGGAGTAGCAATCGAAGCCGGACGCTTCGTCTGGACCCGAGTAGCGGACAAAGCGCGAGGCGGGAAGGATTTACAGTCGGAGGAACTGCCCACCCTTTCCCACCGCTGGCTGACTCCTGATGACGACTTGTTGGAGATGCTGCCGGATGGCTTCAGCATCGAAGTATGTCCGGCCGCCGAGGAGTGGTGGCGCGAGGCAGCGAATCACCTGGGGCGCGGCAAGTTGGTGGCGATTGACTATGGGCTTACAGCGGATGAATTGATAATGCCGGAGCGCAAGGAAGGCACGCTGAGGGCTTATCGCCACCATCGCGTGAGCAGCGATGTGCTGGCGTACCCTGGCGAGCAGGATATTACGGCACATGTGAATTTTGCGGCCATTCAAGCAGTTGGGGAATCAGCCGGCCTGAGGACGGATGGTCTGCTGACCCAGGCACAACTCCTCACCCGCATAGCCGCGCAGACCTGGCAGCCTGAGGGTGGCTTTGGGAAATGGACCGCGGAGCGCATACGCCAATTTCACACCCTGACGCATCCGGAGCATCTGGGACAATCGTTTCGGGTGCTGGTGCAGTCGCGGAATTAGCTGTCACCAAGAAATGCAACCCTGGAAATCGGCATCCCGCCCCAGTTCTTCAGGACAGTGAAACTGGGAAGCCGCCAGCGGGAGGCACCTGCAACTCGTAGTTCAGAATCGAGAGACAATAGAGCGCTGCGGTCTCAACCCGCAAGACAAGCGGGCCGAGCGTTATCGGCCAAGCACCCCCGGCCTTGATGGCTTCCGTCTCGGCAGGCGCAAAATCTCCCTCGGGTCCGATCCAGACACACACTGAGTTCGGCATGCGACGGTGCGCCGCCGTGAAGGCTTTGAAGCATTCCCGCGCCGAGCGGCTCCCGCTGGCCAGCGATGCAATCAGAGGCAGCTCGAAGGTCTCCTTCAGCGCCAGAAACTTGGCCGGGGTCAACAGCGGTTCAACTTTCGGCAGCCAGGGGGCGCCACATTGTTTAATGGCTTCCCGGGCAACCAACTGCCACTTGCCGGTCTTGTGGGCGGCGGCTTTGTCGTCGCATCGGGCAACGACCCTCTCGGTGAGCAATGGCACGATCCGCGACACTCCCAGTTCAGTCGCCTTTTGGATAATTGCCTCCATGAGCTTTCCCTTCGGCACGGCCTGCAACAAAGTAATGCAGCTGGCCGGCTCGGGATGGCAGCGTCTTTCAACAACTGCCAAAGTGGTCTGGTCGCGGCGGGATTCCTCCACTTCGCAAAGGAACTCGCGGCCCGCCCCATCCAGCACAATGACCTTTTCCCCGCGACGGACACGCAGCACGCACCGCGCGTGGTAAGCCTCCGGCCCAGTCAGACACACGCTCGTGTCGTGGCATTGTGCGGGTGGCGCATAAAAGCGGTGCATGGGAAATCAAACAGCGGTTGATGGCAGCATTAGACTCCTTGCAGCAGGAAACGGCGTTACACGTCGTCAAGCGGCAAAGGCGCCACCCAATAACTCGTCATATTGTCACGGCATCGGCTTCACTGGAACATTCGCTTGGCCCGCTCGAAAAACCCCTGGCTGATGGGGCTTTCCTTGCCACTGCAGAGGTCGGCAAATTCCTGCAGCT
>CAZHEW010000079.1:9195-10263 GCA_964531815.1 uncultured Verrucomicrobiota bacterium | reverse complement strand
TAGGACCGCGCCGCGGGCTTTAATTCCGAAAAAGGCAGCTTTTGGGACAAGCTCTGATTACGGCTTCATTCGAGAGCAAACCGGTAATGTTCTTCGTGGATTGGCGGGACAGGCTGACGTAAATTGATGCCATGGATCCGCTCAGCAACGCCCAAATCCGTGAACTCAAAGCCCAGGCCCAACGGCTTAAGGCAACGCTCAAGATCGGCAAAGAAGGTCTCAGCCCGCAGTTCCTCGCCGCTCTTGACGAGGTCCTGCGGCATCACCAGCTCGTCAAAGTGAAGTTCGATGAGTTCAAGGAGCAGAAGAGGGAATTAACGCCCCAACTCGCCGAAAAGAGTGGAAGCCATCTCGTCACCCGGGTTGGGAATGTGGTTGTGCTGTATCGGCCAAAACCGATCGAGGAAAAGAAGCCGGAGTAGCTGCCATTCCACCGGGCACCCAAACAGAATTCTGACACGCATGAACAGCAAAGAACGTGGTTGAATTCCCTTGGCTGTGTTATGCGAGGATGTTATGCGAAAGGAACGCTCAGACGCGAGAAAGTATTCAAACCGTTGATATTGTTGGGTTAAGTGAGGGTGGTGGTAGGAGAAGGATTCGAACCTTCGTAGGCATAAGCCAGCAGATTTACAGTCTGCCCTCGTTGGCCACTTGAGTATCCTACCACGGGCCACCCATTTCGGGCGCAGGTGTATTAAGCCAGACTGCGCCCTGTTTGTCAATCCGTTCCCGGCGCAGAGTTAACAAATTCTGGTCCGGGCTGATTTCTCGGCTTGCGGATGTCGAGTCGTGCTTTACATTGGCTACCCCTTCGAGCATCGGTTCGGATTGGGATTGGCGAAATGGTCCGTTAGATTTTATGAAAGATTATCAGCCTGGTGACATTCGTAACTTAGCAATTGTAGGACATGCGTCGTGCGGAAAGACCATGCTCAGCGAGGCGATGCTCGCTTGCGCGGGCGTGATCAACCGCATGGGAAGCATCGCGGCCGGCTCCACGGTCTCGGATTATCATGAGAGCGAGCAGAACCGGCAGATTTCCGTGTCCACCACGCTCATGCACCT
>CAZHEW010000079.1:0-9095 GCA_964531815.1 uncultured Verrucomicrobiota bacterium | reverse complement strand
GCAGCTCCGCGAGCATTTCGGCGACCGTGTTTTC
Organism: uncultured Verrucomicrobiota bacterium; assembly: GCA_964531815.1. GTDB lineage: Bacteria > Verrucomicrobiota > Verrucomicrobiia > Limisphaerales > UBA8199 > UBA8199. The sequence goes on along the minus strand of CAZHEW010000079.1, from coordinate 9,061 downwards.
CCCCTGAGCGTTCCGGTCAACGCGGGTCCCGGCTTCAACCAGGTGCTGGACGTGCCGCGCAACGCGGTGATTACTTACGCGGGCGACAAGAGCGGCAAGTACACGGAAGCGCCCCCCGCCGGAGCCCTGGCCGAAAAGGCCAAGCAGTTGCACAACCAGCTCATCGAGTACATTGCCGAGTCCGACGACGCGCTGATGGAGAAGTTTTTCGCCGAGGGCGGGCTGTCGGAGGAGGAGATGCGGGCCGGTTTGCACGCGGCGCTCCAGAAACAGGTGTTTACCCCGCTGTTCTGCACCGCGGCCGAAAGCAACATCGGCGTTGCCCGGCTCCTGGATTTCATTGCCAAATACGGGTCCTCGCCGGCGGACCGCCCCACGGTGGAGGCTGCGGACTCAGACGGCAACCAGGTCGAGCTCAAGCTGACCGATCCCGAGCCAGTGCTCTACATCTTCAAGACCATGAGCGAAGCTCAGTTTGGGGAGCTTTCCTTCTTCCGCGTCTATTCCGGTTCGGTGAAGTTTGGCACCGAGGTTCAGAACGCCGCCCGCCGAAGCAGCGAAAAGATCGGCCAGATTTACCTGCTCAACGGCAAGACACGCACCAGCGTGCCCGTGCTGGGAGCCGGGGAAATTGGGGCGGTGGTCAAGCTCAAGGACACACATACCGGCAACACGTTGTCCGGCGGCAAGAAGCCCCTGTTGCTGCCGAAAGTCGAATACCCCAAGCCGAACATCCACGCCTCGCTCAGGAACAACGTCAAAGGCGAGGAAGACAAAGTGGCGTCCGGGTTGGCGGCGCTGCACCATGAAGACCCCACGTTCCTTTACGTGGTGGATTCCGAGCTGCGCCAGACCATTGTGTCCGCGCAGGGCGAGTTGCACCTGGAAGTGATCGCGGAGAGCCTCCGCCGCCGTTACAACGTGCATGTCGAGCTTATCGAGCCGCGCGTGCGGTATCGCGAGACGATCAAGGCCAAAGGCGACTCGAAGTACCGTCACAAGAAGCAAACCGGCGGCGCCGGCCAGTTCGCTGAAGTCTGGATGCGCATCGAGCCCAAGCCTCGCGACACCGGGGTCGAGTTTACGCAAACGCTCACCGGGCAGAACGTGGACCGGGTGTTTGTGCCTTCAGTTGAGAAGGGCGTCATGAAGGCGTGCGAAGAAGGCATCCTGGCCGGCTATCGGGTGGTGGATGTGAAGATCGAGTTCTACGACGGCAAGATGCACCCGGTTGATTCGAAGGACGTCGCGTTTCAGATTGCCGGTTACTTTGGGTTCAAAGAGGCGTTCGAGAAGGCGCGGCCATGCCTGCTCGAGCCGATTTACCTGGTCGAAATCCGCATCCCGGACGATTGCATGGGCAAAGTTATGGGCGATCTTTCCAGCCGGCGCGGCAAAATCCAGGGCATGGACATGGAAGGCGGTTTCCAGTTGATCAAGGCGCACGTGCCGGCCAAGGAACTTTACCGCTACTCCAGCACCCTGCGGTCACTCACCGGCGGACGCGGCGTGCATGCCGAGTCTTTCAGCCACTACGAGGAAATGCCCCGCGAGGCGGAACAGAAGATCATCGAGGAAAGCAAGCGCGCCAAACAAGCGCAGCAAGCCGAGTAAGGTCCTGCGGCTGGCGGGCAACGGGTGTATTGGCACCCGCGATCTGAAGGGCCTGGCTGCGGTTTGTCCAGCCCCCGGCCCGGAAATCACCTTTGGACGGCATCGGCCAGGCCCGGGAAGTTGCGGGCGCGGATTCGCGTCCCCTTGCGGTCGCAGAGCACAACCGCCGGCGCCGGAAGATTCGGGCTGGATTTCCGCCCGGCCTCAGCACAGACTGCTGAAGCAAAGTGCATCATGAACTATAAACCTCTTGGCAATTCTGACCTCTCGGCCTCCGTTGTCGGCTTGGGCGCCTGGGTGCTCGGCGGCGGACAAGTTTGGGGACGGGACACCGACGACGCGGAATCCATCCGCGCCATTCAAAAGGCGATTGATCTGGGCATCAACCTCATTGACACCGCACCCGCCTACGGCTTTGGCCGCAGCGAGGTCGTCGTGGGCAAGGCTATCAAAGGCCGGCGCGACCGGGTTCTCATCGCGACCAAAGGCGGGCTTTGGTGGGAGGATACCCGGGGCAGCTTCTTCACCGATCTTGACGGGAAGAAGGTTTACCGGAGCCTGCGGCCGGATACGCTGCGGATCGAGGTCGAGAACAGCCTCAAGCGCCTCGGGGTGGATTGCATTGATCTCTACCAGACGCATTGGCCCTCCATGCCGCCGGACGCGACGCCCATCGCCGACACGATGGCCACGCTGCTGGCTTTCAAGGACCAGGGCAAGATCCGCGCCCTCGGCGTCTGTAACGTGTCGGTGGCTGAACTCGGAGAGAACATCCGCTGCGGCCACGTGGTGAGCGACCAATTCCGCTATTCGATGCTGAATCGCGACGCGGAGAAGGACATCCTGCCGTTTTGCGCGCACAACAACCTCGCCACACTCACCTACATGTCGCTGGAACAGGGCCTGCTCACCGGCAAGATCGGCATGGACCGCGTGTTCCAGCCCGGCGAATTCCGCGCCAATGAGTTCTGGAACGCCTGGCTGATGCCCGTCAACCGCCGCCGGGTTCTCGACTTGCTCGCGCGCTGGAGGGAATTGACGGACAAATATCAGTGCACACTCGCGCAATTGGTGATCGCGTGGACGGCGGCTCAAGCCGGCGTGACCCATGTCCTGGCGGGGGGGCGCAATATTGAGCAGGTGACCGAAAACGCCCGCGCCGGCGACCTGAAGCTCGCCCCGGAGGACATCAAGCGCATCCGGGACGACGTCACCGTGCTGGGGCAGCCGGCCAAAGCCTGAGCCCGGAACGGCCCGCAAGAGTAATGCATACAATGGCTCCTCGATCGTCGGATTTGGCCAGTCGCGCGCCTGCCCGCCGGAGATGCCAGGGAGGCCGCTTGTCCGCCGTTTCCAACGGACCTTGGGCCGTGCTGCCCCTGTGCATCCTCAGCCTGCTCCTCTGCGCCATGAGCAGCCGGGCGGCCAGCGCGCTGGATTTCTCCGAAGCCGCGGCCATTCTGCAGCGCGGGATCGGGGACCACGCCTTCCCGGGATGCACGGTCGTAGTGGGCACAGCGGACAAGGTTCTTTGGTCGGCGGCGTTCGGCTGTTTCGACTACTCGGGCGGCACGCCGGTCACGAAGGAGACGCTCTATGATCTGGCGTCAGTAACCAAGGTCGCCGGCACGACCGCGGTCTTCATGCAACTGGTCCAGCAGGGCAAGGTGCGCGCTACTGATCCGGTCAGCAAGTTCATCCCCGAGTTTCTGGATCTGGCGCCAAGCGCCGAGGATAAGGCCCGGCGCCAGCAAGTCACCATCGAGCACCTGTTGACCCACACAGCCGGGCTGACGGCCTGGAAGGCCTACTATCGCTCGCACACGAATTATGCGGCCATGCTGCATGCCATCCTCACAACACCGCTGGAAAGCGCGCCGGGCGCTCGATCCCGCTACAGCGACTTTGGCATGTTCCTCGCGGGCGAAGCAGCCGCGCGCGCGGGCGGCAAGCCGCTGGCCGCGCTGGAGCGGGAGCTGGTCTTTGTGCCGCTGGGAATGACGAACACGCAGCGCAATCCCGCGCCCGCGGTCCGCGCGCGCATCGCCCCCACGGAAAAGCTGCCGGACAGCACCAACATCGTGCACGGCGTTGTCCACGACGAGAACGCCCGCGCCGGCCAGGGCATCACTGGCCATGCCGGTCTGTTCTCGACTGCGGAGGACCTGGGCAGGCTGGCCGCCGAGCTGTTGCGCGCGGCGGAGGGCAAGAGCAAATGGCTCGCGCAAGCTGTCTTCGCGGAATTTGCCCGCCCGCACGAGCTGGCCCCGGATTCAGGGCGTGGCCTGGGGTGGGGGATTGAACGTGGCGGGAAGCGGACTCTTGGCCACAATGGATTCACCGGCACCTACATGCGGGTCGAACTCAGCCGCAAGATGTATCTGGTGCTGCTGACCAACGCCGTCCATCCCACGCGGGACAACAACCAGCTGGGCGCCGTCCGGCGCGAGGCCATCAACGCCATTCTGAGCGCGTTTGACGAAAGCATTGGAGGGATATGAGTCGCTCCCCGCTTGTCTTTCAGGGCGCGGCTCGCTAAGTTTGCCGCGGTCCTGCTCAAACCATGAAAAAGCAATCCAGAGCGTTCTTTTCTGGCATTCCCAAAATCGAATACGAGGGGCCGCGTTCGAAGAACCCGCTGGCCTTCAAGCACTACAACCCCGACGAACTGGTCGCCGGCAAGCCGATGAAGGATCATCTGCGGTTCTCGGTCACTTTCTGGCACACCATTCGCGGACAATTAGCCGACATGTTCGGCGCCGGCACCGCCGTGCGCCCGTGGGAGGACGGAACCAACTCGATGAAGATGGCCGAGACGCGCGCGCGGGTGGCTTTCGAGTTCCTGGAAAAGCTGGGGGCGCCGTTCTACGCCTTCCACGACCGCGACGTGGCGCCCGAAGGCAAGTCGCTGCGCGAGACCAACAAAAACCTGGACGCCATTGTGAAACTGCTCCGGGAAGAGCAACAGCGCACGGGGGTGCAACTCCTTTGGGGCACGGCCTGTCTGTTTGCGCATCCGCGGTTCGCGCACGGCGCGGCCACAAGCTGCAACGCGGACGTCTTCGCCTACGCGGCGGCGCAAGTCAAGAAGGCCATCGAGGTGACCCACACGCTCAAGGGCGCGGGCTACGTGTTCTGGGGCGGGCGTGAAGGCTACAGCACGCTGCTCAATACCAATCTGAAGCGCGAGATGGATCACCTGGGCAAGTTCCTGCACATGGCCGTGGACTACAAGAAAGCCATTGGTTTCCGGGGACAGTTCTACCTCGAGCCCAAGCCGAAGGAACCGACCAAGCACCAATACGACTCCGACGCCGCCGCCTGCCTGAACTTTCTGCGCGAGTATGATTTGCTGGGCGACTTCAAACTGAACCTGGAAACGAACCACGCGACGCTGGCCGGCCACACGATGCAGCACGAACTGGAGGTCGCCATCGCCGCCGGTGCGCTCGGCTCGATTGACGCCAACACCGGCGACCTCCTGCTGGGCTGGGACACCGACCAGTTCCCGACCAGCATCTATCTGGCGACCGAGATCATGCTCGCGATCCTCAGCATGGGCGGCTTCAGAACCGGCGGCACGAATTTCGACGCAAAGGTGCGCCGGGAGAGCTTCGAGCCAGTGGACCTCTTTTACGCCCACATCGGCGGCATGGACGCCTTCGCGCGCGGCCTCAAGACCGCCGCCGCCATCCGCAAGGACGGCCGGCTGGCCAATTTTGTGAAGCAGCGTTACAGCTCCTGGGACAGCGGCATCGGCGCAAAGATCGAGGCGGGCAAAACCGGCTTCAAGGACCTCGAAGCCTACATGCTCGACAAAGGCGACCCCGCTCCGAACACCAGCGGCCGGCAGGAATTCCTGGAGAACCTGATCAACGAGTTTGTGTGACCGGTCGTTTCCGACCCCGTTGTCGAAGGGGCCGCCGACAGGCCGGAGCGCCCACACGTTGCCCCCCTGCACTGCCTCAGGGCTTACGGAGCCGTTTTTGCCGAGTTAGTGCGGTCGCCGGAGGTTCCGCCTTCATTCGCCGGCCGGACGATCTTCTCGGCGCTCCCGTACGAGCCGAGGTTGAGCACCTGGCTGTACCCCAGCTTCTTGAGCGCGCGCGTCCCGATGCCGCTGCGCGCCCCGCTGCGGCAGTAAAGCAGCAGCGGCTGTTCCTTGTTCGGGGCGTGCCGGGCGATTTCATCGCCGAGCCGGCCGAGGGGGACGTTGATGGCGCCCGGCAGATGCCTTCCCTGAAACTCCGCTTCGCTGCGCACATCAATGACCAGTGCGCCTTTGTCCAGCCATTGGCGCGCAACCGCCGGGCTGGTCCGGGTCAAAAGCTTCATGAGCAGGAAGGCCGACACGGCCCCCACGATAACGATCCAGGTAACAGTGGTCATATAGGTGCTTTTAAGGCGGGGCGAGAGTGGTGGTTGGGTTTTATCCATGGAGTTTCTCAAATGGCCAGGCCGCGATGCCGCCATCCATGACCCGTACGTTCGGGAACCCCGCGCCCTGCAAAATCCTGGCCGCTTCATAGCCTCGCAGGGAAGCCTTGCAGAAGGTCACAATCTCCTTGTCGCGGGGCAATTCGCCCAGTCGCGCGCGCAGCGCCCCCAGCGGGATGGACGTCGAGCCGGGCAGCCGCTCTTGCTCATACTCGGCCGGGCTGCGAACATCCAGGAGCACAAAATCCGCTTTGGCATCCAGGCGTTGCCTGACCTCGATGGACGTAAGGCCGTTCATTTGGCCATCCAGCTTGTTGCGGGCAACGTTGGCCGCCAGGATAAGATTGTCCAGCGCGGGCGAATAAGGCGGCGCGTAGCAGAGGTCCACCTTCGATAACTGGTCCACCGTCATCCCCGCCGTGATGGCCATCGCCGCCACGTCCATCCGCTTGTCGCCCGCGCCCGGGCCCACGGCCTGCGCGCCCAGAAGCTTGCGCGTGCGCGCGTCCACCACCAGCTTGAGGATCAGGGGCCTGGCCGTCGGCATGTAGTGGGCCCGGTCAGCCTCGGGCACCAGGACCGTGGTCGTTGCGTAGCCGCCCTGCCGGGCGGCGGCCTCGGTCAAACCCGTCCGGGCCACGCAGAAGTCAAAGACCTTGCACACGGTGCTGCCGAGGACCCCCGGGAACCGGTCCTCCCCGCCGCAGACGTTTATCGCCGCCACGCGACCCTGTTTGTTGGCCGTGGAACCCATCGGCACGTAACAGGCTTTGCCCGTGACAAGGTCGGTGCTTTCGACGCAGTCGCCGGCGGCGTAAATCTCCGGGTCCGAGGTGCGCATGGCGGCATCCACCCGAATGGCGCCGGTGGGGCCGATCTGTAGCCCGGCACGGCGGGCTAACTCTACGTTCGGCTTCACGCCGATACCCAGGACCACCAGGTCGGCGGGCAGCCGCCCCCGGCTCGTCACGACTCCGGTAACCCGTCCTTCACCCTCGAACGAGGTGACCTGCGTGTTGGTCATCACCCTGACGCCGTGGGATTCCATGTGCTGCTCCACGAGCCGCGCCAATTCCGCGTCCAGTATGCGCAGGATCTGCGGCAGCATTTCCACGACCGTAACCCGGCAGCCGCATTGCACCAGGGCCTCGACCGTTTCCACGCCAATCAACCCGCCGCCGACCATCACCACTTCGCGCCCCGGGGTTTGGGCCAGCCGAGCCTTGATGGCTTCCGCATCCGGAACGCTGTGCAGCGTGAGGATGTTTTGCAGCGTCACGTTGGGCACGGATGGAATGACGGGCCGGGCTCCGGTGGCCAGCACCAGCTTGTCGTAATCCAGCCAGAGGTCTTCCGCCGCGCCATTTCGCCGGGCGCGAACGCGCTTGCGCGCGCGGTCTATTTCCCGAGCCTCCGTTTCCGCAAGGACCTTGACGTTCTTCACCTTCTGAAAGAAAGCCGGGACGCGCAGCACCCCAATTGGTGTGCTCATCAGGTCCTTCTGCTCCCCGACCACCCCCGAAACGTAATAGGGCAGACCGCAGCCGGCATAGGATATGAACTTCCCCTTCTCCAGGAGCGTCACTTCTGCTGCCGGGTCCAGCCGCATGATCTTGGCGGCGGCTTTGGGACCGGCGGCCACACCGCCGATGACGATAACTTTCAATGGCATAGAATATTACAAATCAATAGGGCCACGGATGGACCTAACCCGGACTGAGCCTTCCCGCGGCGAGAGCCGCGTCTGCGAACAGCGCGCAGGTTCAGGACCAGCCTGGAGTCGAGTCTCGACGCCAATATCCGGGTTCATCAGTATCCACCTGCGGTTAGCCTTTGCGGCAATGCGTCTTCTGCCAGCGCTGGCGGAGCGCCGCATGGAGCCGCTGGCGGAAGGCGGCCGGTAATTCGATCGGCTTGCCTTCTTTGTAGAGCGTGATGGTCTGCCGGATGTTGTCCACCACCACCTGGCAGGGGTTGCACCCGGCCAGGTGCCGCTCGAAGTCCTTGCAGATGGCCGGGTCCACCGTGCCATCCACGTATTCGTTCAAGGCTGCCAGCAATTCTGCGCACTTCATATCAGGCTGTTCAACTTAGCATGAGCCGCCAACCGGCCAAAGGTTACACCGCGGCAGGGTTTTTTCGCCAGTTTGGCAGGTTCGATCATCCCGACGCGTTTGTTCTTCCAGGGTCGTGCAAGCCCCGCGCCACCCGCCGCTCGGGGTTGCCCAGCGTGCGGGTCAGTTCCTCACGAAGCTGAAGCCGCGCCCGGAGCAGCCGCACTTTGGTGTTAGCCTCGCTGAGCCCGAGCGCCTCGGCGGTTTCCTTCACGGACAATCCCTCGACGTCCCGCAGCAGGAACACCAGCCGGTGTTTTTCGTCCAACCTGGCCAGCGCGGCATCCAGCAGGCGCCGGACTTCGTTCTTGTGCACCAGTTCCGCCGGCGATTTCCGCCAATCCGCAATGTATTCCGGGTGGGGGATGGTGTCGTAGCCCTCGGTCTCCTCGGTCGCTTCCTCCAGGGAGACGGCATTCAAGCCCTTGCGTTTACGGATGATCTTGAGGGCCGCATACGTTGCGATGCGCAGGAGCCAGGTGGCAAAGGAAGCCTCGCCGCGAAAGCGGTTCAGGCCCTCCAGCGCGCTCAGGAAGGTCTGCTGCGTCACATCCTCGGCGTCCTGCTCATGCCGGAGCATGTGCAGCGCCAGTGAATAGACCCGTTGTTCGTAGCGGTTGGCCAGCGCCTCAAAGGCGTCCATTTCCCCGGCTTGGGCGCGAGCGACCAGTTCGCGGTCGCTGATTTCCGGAACGGTGTGGCTCGTCATGATTGAGGCAGTCTCGTGAATTGCCTTTACCAGTAACAGACCGGCGCGGCCGCGGTCAATCCATCGGACGGGGTGCGGCGCCCAGTGACCGGGGTGCATCAAGCTCGGGGGACGCCCTCCTGAGGGGGCCGTCCCTGCCCAAACACGGGCGTTTCCGCGATACGCCCCTGCTGCCACTGGGCCAAAC
>CAZHEW010000078.1:0-10279 GCA_964531815.1 uncultured Verrucomicrobiota bacterium | reverse complement strand
AAATTGGCTGCAATAGCGGCGAACGCACTGGACGCATGAAGACCAAGAGAATACTGGTAGTCGAAGATGACAAGGTCACGCAGAAGCTGATCGCGGACACTCTAAGGTCCGCAGGCTACGAAGTCGCGACGGCGCACGATGGTGCCACCGCGGTAGCAAGTGCTCGGGAACTGGAGCCGGACCTTGTTACCCTGGACATCCAACTGGCTAAGAACTCGCCCGACGATTCCTGGGACGGATTCAGCGTGGCCTCCTGGCTGCGGCGGATAGGCGGAGGCAAGCCGAAACCTGCGATCATCGTGGTTTCCGGACTGGAACCGGACTGGATCATCAAGTGTGCCGCCGAGGTCGGTGCCTACACTTTCCTGCCGAAGCCTTTTACCAAGGAGAGGCTGCTGCAGCTTGTCGCAGAGGCGTTGAAGGCAACGGACGAGGCTTCCCCGGATCAGCCCGGAACCTCAGGCCCGGCCTGACGGGATCGTTTAAGGCGAGGGCTTCGACCGATGTGCCGGCACAATCGGTGGATAAGGCTTTGACAGTGCGGCGCGATGCGCTAGCCTCGGCCTCGACTATGAGACTAGGCATTAATACGTTTCTCTTCACCTCGCCGTTTACGAACGACAGCACTAGGTTGTTCCGGAAATTCAAGCAATGGGGGGCTGACACGGTCGAGATACCGATCGAGGACCCGTCGCACATTGACCCGGCGCATGTGAAGCGCGAGCTGGACCGGCACGGGCTGGTCTGCGGCTCGATTTGCGCTTGCCTTGGGCCGGACCGCGATTTGCGCGGCACGCCCCAGCAACAGCGCAACAGTCTGAACTACCTGAGGCGGGTGATTGACCAGATGGTCGTGCTCGATTGCCGGTCGGTGGTCGGGCCGGTGTATTCGTCGGTGGGCCGCGCGGAAGCGGTGCCGCCCGCCGAGTACAGGAAGCAATGGAAAACGGTCGTCAGGAATCTCAAGATACTGGCCGCCTACGCGCAGCAGCGAGGGAAGCAGATTTGCCTGGAGCCGCTCAACCGCTTCGAGACGGATTTCATCAACACCTGCGACCAGGCGCTCAGGATGGTCAAGGCCGTGGGCAGCCCGGCGCTCAAGCTGCACCTCGACACGTTCCACATGAACATCGAGGAGAAATGCCAGGGCGCGGCCATTCGGAAGGCGGGCAAGCTGCTTGGCCACTTCCACGCCTGCGGGAGCGACCGCGGCACGCCCGGCAACGATCACATTTGCTGGGACTGCATCGCCAAGGCGCTCAAGGCCATTCACTACCAGGGCGACGTGGTGATCGAGTCCTTCACGACCGACGTGAAAGTGATCGCGCGCGCGGCGGCCATCTGGCGGCGCATCGAGCCGACGCGCAATGAGATTGCGGTCAAGGGCCTCAAGTTCCTGCGCAAGACGTTATGAATCCAAGACTGCTCAGCGCGCTCACACTGGGCGTGGCCTTAACGGTCCCAACGGCGCTGCCGCTCGGCGCCGCAGAGGGCAACGTAACCTTGCTCGAAGATCGCCCGGCGGAGAAGGGTTTCCTCCGCATCTTCAACGGCAAAGACCTCACCGGTTGGGAGGGCGATCCGAAGCTCTGGTCGGTCAAAGACGGCGCCATCACCGGCCAGACCACGGCCGACCATCCGACCAAAGGCAACACGTTCCTGATCTGGACGAACGGGACGGTGGCCGACTTCGAGCTGCGGTGCTCGTTCAAGCTTACGCCGGGCGATGCGAAAGGCTTTGCCAATTCCGGCATCCAGTATCGCAGCAAGGTGCTCGATCCGACGAACTGGGTGGTGGGCGGCTACCAGGCGGACATGGAGGCGGGGCCAGACTACACCGGCATTCTCTACGAGGAGCGGATGCGGGGCATCCTGGCCTTGCGCGGCCAGGAGGTCGTGCTGGACAAGGAGGGCAAGAAGCAAGTGGTTGGCTCGTTGGGCGCTGCGGCCGAAATCGGGGACGCAATCAAGAAGGGCGACTGGAATGAGTATGTGATCATCGCCAAGGGCAACCGCCTCGGGCAGGTCATCAACGGCAAGCCGACGGTGGATGTGGTGGACGAAGACGTTGGCAAACGCGCCCTGAGCGGCGTGCTGGCGCTCCAGCTCCATGCCGGCCCGCCGATGATGGTGCAGTTCAAGAACCTACGCCTTAAGAAGCTGTAGTTGGCGCGAAGGCGGGCGTCCGCGCGTATCCTGACCTCTGAAACGGCCCCAAGAGGCTTGGGTTCGCGAGGACGCTCGCCCTGCCTTGCGGCCTTTACACGCTATTGAGCACATCAATCAACTGCCGCAGGCGGCTGTAGTCCTTGCGGTTGAACTTGAAGGCGATGCGCGGCAAATCCAGATGCTCGTCGTCCGCCACCTCCTCGGGGGTCGGTTTGAGGCGTTTGATGGGCGCGCCGGTGTTGATGTCGGCGAAGTCCTCGTTCATGGCCTGAAGGGCGGAGTCGCTCGGGGCGTGTTTGAGCCGGATGACGAAGAGGTCTTTGACGAATCGGCTGGAGTGGAAGTTCCGGTAGAACCGCGTGATGATCTTGACCGCCTGATCCACGTCGTCGGTGATCTGGTAGAGGTTCAGGTCTTCGGGCGAGATGAGCTGGTCGCGCAGCAGGTGCTCGCGCACCTGGCGGTCCCAGGTCTTCCAGAAGGTGCCGCCGGGGCGGTCAATCAGCACCAGCGGCATCAACTGGCTCTTGCCGGTCTGCATGAGGGTCAGGGCCTCGTAGCCCTCGTCCATCGTGCCGAACCCGCCCGGGAAGAGTGCAATGGCATCCGAGTGCCGGATGAAGATCAGCTTGCGTGTGAAGAAGTACTTGAAGGTGATGAGCTTCTTGTCTTCGCGAATGAACGGGTTGGCGCTTTGTTCCCAGGGCAGGCGGATATTGACGCCGAAGCTCTTTTCCGGGCCGGCCCCCTCGTGGCCGGCCTGCATGATGCCCGGGCCGGCGCCGGTAATGACCATGAAACCCGCCGCAGCCACCTTCCGGCCAAACTCGACCCCCTGCTGATATTCCTGGCGTGACGGCAGGGTCCGGGCGGAGCCGAACATGGTGACCTTGCGCACGTGCGCGTAGGGAGCGAAAAGCCTGAAGGCATAACGCAACTCGCGCAGTGCCGTTTGGATTACCCGCACGTCGCCAGTATGCTCGACGTCCTTCAACAGTTTGAGGGCGTTCTCGACGATATCGGCGACGCTGTCCTCGTTGTGGCCGCCCCCTTGGTACTCAATGAGCGCCTGAATGCGCCGCTTGAGTTCGGCATCTGCGGGTGCCTTCGTTGCTCTCTTCATCGGCCGAGCATAGCCCGAAATCAGTCGAAAGCAACTGCGCGCTGCCGTTGCGGCTGGTCAGAAATGTTCCAGGAGCTCCGCCTGTTCCAACTTCGTGAGGTCGGCGGAGACGTTCTTCTGGATCTTGGCGCGTACTTGCGGCTCCAGTTCGTTAAGGAGCTGGTGGTTGATCTCACGGCTGGCAGCCAGCAGACAGAATTCTACCTCCGGGCTGCGCGCCAGCGCGTTGAGCCGATGGGCGAGCTGGCGCACGAGGCGCTTGCGCGATTCCAGCTCGATGTTGTGCCGTTCCCCATCCGACATTGCGCCCCGGTTCGCCGCCCCGCCGCCGGAGCGTGGAAAGCGGCCAGCCAGGTCCGTCAGCTTCTCTGCCATCTTCTCATGCGCGTCGGCGCTCGTGAACTCCTCCAGCAGCTCCAGATGCGGTTTTCGGTTCGGGTGGTTGTTCTTCAGTCGGTAGGCTTTCAGGCATCCAAGGTCGGTGACCACAACCAGAGTTTTCTTCATAGGCTTGGTTCGATGTTAAAACGGCCCGGAAAATGTCCCGGGCGATCCTGTCTTCCATATTAGCACACTTTGGCGCGATGCGCCTGCTCAAATCAACCCCGGCCGGCGGGATTGGTTGCTCAGACTTCCAACACTTTCTCGAACCGTGTCAGGTTGCGCGGCCGCGACCGCGTGACGAGGGCCACATCCTCCAGCCGGACGCCGCCCAGTTCGGGGTAGTAGAGCCCTGGCTCGACGGTAACCACCTGCCCCGGCTGCAGGGTGCCGGTCGAATGCGAGCCGACGCGGGGCGCTTCATGAATTTCCAGGCCGAGCCCGTGGCCGGTGCCGTGGAAGAAGCCTTCCATGCGGCCGTTACGCCTTCCGGTCCGGTAGCCTTCGCTGAGGAAGAACTCCTGGACGGCTTTATGCGGCTGGGCTGTCGGCATGCCGGGGCGCATCTGCTCAAACGCCAGCTTCTGGCTGCGGTGCACCGTATCATAGAGCTTCCGAACCGCTTCGCTGGCCCGGCCGCGGACGACCGTGCGGGTAATGTCGCCGAAATAGCCGGTCTTTTGCGAGCGGGGGAAGATGTCCAGAATAATAGTCTCATTGGCGAGCAACGGCCCGTGGCCCATCTCATGCGGGTCACAGCCCTGCTGGCCCCCCGCGACGATGGTGTACTGGGCCGAGCCGCCCACCTGCAGGATGGCTGTGTCAATGATGGATCGAAGCTTCTCCGAGGTCAGCGGCAGATTGTGATACAGCAACCGGCGGCCTTTGCCGATCTTAGACCGGTGCAGCGTCTGGATCGCCTCGGACATGCCGATTTCCGCCATCAACAAAGCGGCGCTGAGCTTCTTGACCTCAATAGCGGACTTGCATTCGCGATCGGGGAAGAAGCTGCCGGCGCGGACCTTGACGGCAATGCGGCGGCGCAGCAGATTCACGGCGAGGCCATGCGGAAAGTTCTGCGGCACCACGACGCGCCGGACGCCCCGCTCCCGGAGCAGGAGGAGGATAACCTCGGCCAGCCCGGGCCGTTCGACGCCCTGGCGCCGGAGTCGCTCCTGATAACGACCGAGGGACAACAGGCGGCAGTGAGGTGCTTGGCGGCGGGCACGGTCGAACTCCAAATCGCTCAGCAGCACGTAATCCCGGCCGCGGTTCCGCAGCCAAATGAACGGGTCCGGCACGAACATGCCCACGGCATACAGCATGTTCGCGTCGTGCTCGCTGTCGGCGACCATCAGCAGCGTGTCGGGTGTCTGCATCTCAAACGCCAAAAAGCCGGTCGCCGGCATCTCCCAAGCCGGGGAGAATATAGGCCTTCTCATTCAGGCGCCGATCAACGGCGGCGGTAAAGATCGGCAGGTTGGGATAGTGAGCCCGCACGCGCCGAACGCCCTCCGGCGCGGCCACGAGATTGACCATGCGCACGTGCCTTGCCCCCAGTTCGGTCAGCAGATCCATTGCGGCCACCGCGCTGCCGCCCGTGGCCAGCATCGGATCAATCAGGATCACCTCAAGCGGTCTCAGGTCCGGCGGCAGGCTTTTGTGGTAGGAAGTCGCCCGCAGTGTCTTCTCCTCCCGTTTCAGCCCGATGAAGCCCACGCGCGCGTGCGGGATGAGCTGGAGGATGGAATCCAGCATCCCCAACCCGGCGCGCAAGACCGGGACCAGCACCACCTCGCGCCGCAGGCGGTGGCCGGCGGCCCAGGCCAGGGGAGTCTTGACGCGGAGGGGCGCGACTGCGAAAGAGCGGGTCGCTTCGTACACCATGAGAGCCGCGACCTCGCTGAGCACGCGGCGGAATTCCTGCGCCCCGGTGCGCTCATCACGCAGGCGGGTCAGGTTGTGGCGCACCAGCGGGTGCGTGATGACAGTTACCCCTTTCACCCCTAGCGCAGGAACATGGGAGTGAGGAAATAGAGCTGCCCAGACTGGAGTTTGGGCGTTTCCATGCCCAGATCCACTTTCACGACCTTGCCCTCGGTTTGGCCGAAGATTTGGAACAGGTCGGATATGTCGTAGCGCCGCTGGTACTCGACGAGGTTGGCGTTGCGGATGCCGGCGATGGCCTTCGCCCGCCGGACGGCATCTTCAAACGTGCCCAGTTCATCCACAAGCCCGAGCTTGAAGGCTTCCGAGCCGGAGAGAATCCGGCCGTCTGCATAATCGGCCCAGTCGTTCCTTAGGGGGCGGCCCTGGCTCTTGTTTTTTTGACGCGCCGATTCGCGCCCGGCTGCTACCACGTTGGTAAACTTGGCGTAGGTCTCGTTTATTAGCGCCTGCACCATGTCACGTTCCTCCTGCGTCATTGAACCCGGCTCGCGCGAGCCGCTCAGCATGTCTTTGTGCTTGCCGCTCTTGAATGTCTCTGGCTCCAGGCCGACCTTGTTCATCAGGCCGCGATAATTCCAGGTGCTGAGGATCACCCCAATGCTGCCGGTGATTGTCAGATCATTCGCCACAATCCAGCGACAAGGAGCCGACACGTAATAGCCGCCGGACGCAGCCAGGCTTCCCATCGAGCACACCACCGGTTTTCCACGCGGCTTGGCCTGGAACTCGGCGAGGGCGCGGGCAATCTCATCGGAGGCCAGCACTTCTCCGCCCGGGGAATCCACCTTGAGAATAACCGCCTTGACCTTGTCATCCTCCTCGGCGCGCTTCAACTGCGCCTTGATCACATGCACCATGTTGTGGCCTCCTTGATCCAGGGCCTGGCTGGTGATGATGCCGTCAACGTCAAGGAGGGCAATCTTGCTGGAGGAGTTGTTGTCTTCCTTGATAACCTCCTCGAGCCGCGGGCCGCCCGCATGGGTGCGCGTGACTCCCACCGGCACAAACCCGGTTACCAGATGCCCGAGGTTGAAGAGCACGCTGATCGCCAGCAGCACCAGCAGCAGGAGGGCGAAGATCATCCAGCCTCGACCGCGGCGACGCGGCGGGGTGCCGGATGGCGGCATGATGATCGGCGGGGGCGTCGCCGAGGTTGGGGGAGGGGTGCCCGGCGGGGGCGGTGTGAGTGGCGGCGGAACGTTCTCATCCATACGGTGTGCAGACTAGTGCAGCCCCGGGGCGCGGGCAAGGCGGAAGAAGTGTAATATAGTTGTTGCGCCCCCAAGCGCGTTTGCTATATTTCGCCTTCCCTTTGCCCGGGAACCCGGCTGCGTTGTCGCAACCTGGCGGGGCAAGGAACTGTAAACCGAATGCCGACAATTAATCAATTAATCCGTAAGGGCCGCAGTAAACTGAAGCACAAGTCCAAGTCGCCCGCCTTGGAGAACTGTCCCTTCCGCCGAGGGGTTTGCATCCAGGTGATGACGCGCACACCTAAGAAGCCCAATTCGGCGATGCGCAAGGTTGCCAAAGTGCGCCTGACCAACGGGCATGAGGTGATTGCCTACATTCCGGACGAAGGCCACAATTTGCAGGAACACTCGATCGTGCTGCTGCGCGGCGGGCGCGTGAAGGATTTGCCAGGCGTGCGTTACCACATCGTGCGCGGGGCGCTGGACGCGGTGGGCGTGGAGAAACGCCGTGTCAGCCGCTCAAAGTATGGAGTGAAGCGGCCTAAAGCCGGCGCTCGGCCGGCTGCCGCCGCTGCCGCCCCCGCCGCCGCGCCGGCTGCGTGAGATGCCCAACCCTTTAACTATACAACCTATCTAACGCTTTAGAGAACTCATGTCGCGACGTCGTCGAGCAGTCAGTCGGCCCATCCCGAAGGATGCCAAATTCAACAGCACGCTGGTAACGCGCCTGGTCAACACGGTCATGAAACAGGGCAGTAAGAGTGTGGCGCAACGCATTGTGTACGGCGCTTTGGATGAACTCGTTGCCAAGAACCCGGCCGCCAATCCGATGGAAGTCCTGCAGCGGGCGGTTGATAACGCCAAGCCGCGCCTCGAAGTCAAGGCAAGGCGGATGGGGGGCGCCACCTATCAGGTGCCGTTGGAGGTGCCGGTTGACCGCCAGTTCTCCCTGGCGCTGCGCTGGCTGGTGGATCTCGCTGACGCACGCAAGGGCATTCCGATGAAGGAAGCCCTGGCCGCGGAGATTTTGGATGCTTACCAGGGCCAGGGGAATGCCATTCGCAAGCGCGATGAGGTGCACAAGATGGCGCAGGCCAACAAAGCCTTTGCCCATTTCCGCTGGTAATCATTTTCAGACCAACGCCCCGAAGGCCGAAGCGACCCGGGGCGTTTTTGTTTTTACCCAAGGATCCCTGAATGGAAATTGCATCAGAAAGAAGGAAATCGGCGAAGGCCAAGGGGCCGGCCGTGCCCCAGCGGCAGTACCCGATCGAGCGCACCCGCAACATCGGCATCGCGGCGCATATTGACGCCGGCAAGACAACCACCACCGAGCGCATCCTCTTTTGCACGGGGCTCATCCACAAAATGGGGGACGTGGACGACGGCAACACTGTGACTGACTGGATGGAGCAGGAACGCGAACGGGGGATTACCATCACCTCGGCCGCGACTACCTGCTACTGGACACAGAAGGCAGACGGCACTCACAAGGTGTTCGAGGGCGTCCCCCATCGCATCAATATTATTGATACCCCGGGGCACGTGGACTTTACCGCCGAGGTCGAGCGCTCCATGCGCGTGCTGGACGGCGCGGTGGCCGTGTTCTGTGGTGTGGCCGGCGTCCAGCCGCAATCTGAGACTGTCTGGCGCCAGGCGACCAAGTACAAAGTGCCCCGCATTGCCTTCGTCAATAAGATGGACCGTACTGGAGCGAATTTCGAGAACGCATTGAACGACATGCGCAGGAAACTCGGCGCCTACGCCTATCCCATTTTCCTCCCCATCGGCAAAGAGGATCACTTTGATGGAGTGATTGACATTGTGAATCAGAAGGCGATCGTCTATGACCCCGACGACGAACACGGTTTCAGTTGTCAGATTGCGGACATTCCGGCGGCGCTTGAAGATTCAGCCAAAGCAGCGCTGGCGGAACTGATTGATGCGGTTTCCAACAAGGATGAAAAGGTTGCCGAGTTGGTGATCGAGAACAAACCGGTGACACCGGAGGCACTGAAGGCAGCCATCCGGCGTCTGACCTGCAAGATCGAGCTGGTCCCTGTGCTGTGCGGCTCAGCCTTCAGGAAGCGCGGGGTGCAGCCGCTCATTGACTCGATCGTTGATTACCTGCCGTCCCCGCTTGACGTACCGTGCGCGGTCGGCATCGCGCCGGACACTGAAGCCAGGGTTGAGGTCCCCTCCGATGATACCGCGAAGTTCTGCTCCCTGGCATTCAAGTTGTGGACGGACCCTTACGTGGGCAAGCTGGTGTTCTTTCGGGTGTATAGCGGCCGTTTGCACAAGGGCGATATGATTTACAATCCGCGCACCCGCAAGCGCGAGCGTGTCAGCCGGGTGCTGATGATCCAGGCCGACAAGCGGATAGATGTGGAGACAACTTTTTCGGGCGATATCGCCGCCCTAGTGGGTGTGAAGAACATTACCACTGGGGATACGCTTTGCGACGAGGACTTCGAGGTGCTCCTTGAGCCGCCGACGTTCCCGGAGCCCGTCATCTCGATGGCGGTCGAGCCCAAGACCAAGGCGGACCGCGAGAAGATGGGGGAGGGATTGCAGCGTCTGGCGGAGGAAGACCCCACCTTCCGCTGCTTCACCAACGAAGAGACCGGTCAGCTCATCATTGCGGGCATGGGCGAACTGCATCTGGAAATCATCCGCGATCGCTTGTTCCGCGAATTCAAGGTCAGCGCCAATGCCGGCGCGCCGCAGATTGCGTATCGCGAAACGGTGACCAAGGCGGCCGAAGGCGAAGGCAAATTTATTCGCCAGTCCGGCGGGCGAGGTCAATATGGCCACGCCTGCATCACCCTGGAGCCCAATGCGCGCGGCAAAGGCGTTGAGATCGAGAGCAAGATTGTTGGCGGGGCGATTCCCAAGGAGTACATCCCGGCGGTCATGAGCGGCATCAAAGAGGCCATCGCCGGCGGCGTGCTGGCGGGTTACGCGGTGGTGGATGTGAAAGTAGCCATCGTGGATGGCACATTCCACGAGGTGGATTCGAGTGAACTGGCCTTCAAGATGGCCGGCATCTTCGCCCTCAAAGAAGCGGCCAAGAAGGCAAACCCCATTCTGCTGGAGCCGATCATGAAGGTGGAACTGACCACGCCCGACGAGTACCAGGGTGATCTGTTGGGCGATCTCAACCGGCGCCGCGGCAAAATCGTGCATATCGAGGCCAAAGATGCCTCGACGATTGCCAGCGCCGAAGTGCCGCTCGCTGAGATGTTCGGCTATGCGACAGCGATTCGCTCGCTGTCAAAGGGCCGAGCGGCCTACTCGATGGAGCCCTTCCGGTTCGAGCCCGTGCCGAGCAGCATTGTTGCCGGCATCTTGGATATCGCCAAAGGCAGGCCCCCCGCTCGCGCCTGAGCGCGCAGTTATTTTCCGGCAGCTTTGGCTCGCTGGTATTCGGCTTGCGCCCTGGGCATTTGGGCCTTCAGGT
>CAZHEW010000077.1:6246-10310 GCA_964531815.1 uncultured Verrucomicrobiota bacterium | reverse complement strand
CCGGTGGTGTGGGAGGACGGCGGAGGTTAACCCCTCCGCCTCCTACCCGATTGTGAACTTTAATGCCTGGACTTTGGCCTCGGCTGGAGCCGCTTTGATTGGTCTGGCGGCGTTGGCCCGCGCCGAAGAACAGCCCGGCTTTCTCTCAGCCGGGTTTGCCTCAACGACCCTGAGCGGTTACGCAGATACCTCTGCCCAATGGAACCTCGGCACCGGCAATGCCAATACTCCTCCCTACGCCTTCGGCGGGTCGGGCAAGGCCGACGGTTTCAACCTGAACGTGGTCAAACTGGCTCTGGAAAAGCCGATTGAGCCCGCAGCAGAGTGGGGCGCCGGCTACAAGGTGGACTTGCTGTTCGGCCCGGACGCCAATGCGCTGGCCACCCAATCCTCTGGCAGCACGACGGCCGACTTCGCCGTCCGGCAGGCTTACGTTGCCCTGCATGCTCCCGTGGGCAACGGCCTGAATCTCAAGATGGGGGTTTGGGACACCATTATTGGCTACGAAGTGACAGATGCCGTTAGCAACCCGAACTTCACCCGCTCATACGGCTACACGATAGAACCGCCAGCCCATACCGGCCTCCAGGCCGCCTACCATTTCAGCGAAGCCATTTCGGCCATCGCTGGCGTGGCCAACACCTTCGGACCGAAGATCAACGAGCGCGCTTTCCCCAAACGGGCCGAATCCTACAAGACCTATATGGGCTCGGTCACTTTGACCGCGCCGCAGAGTTGGGGGTTCCTGGCTGGAGCGACGCTCACTGGCTGCATCATCAACGGCTTCAACTCGGGCGCGGGCGCGGACCAGACCAGCGGATATGTGGGCGGCACGGTGAATACCCCGCTGAAAGGGTTCAAAGTGGGGGCTGCTTACGACTATGCTGGGGTGAGCCACCAAGCACTGAGCGACGCCACCTACGCCAACGGGGTGGCCTTGTATGCTTTGTATCAGGCCACGGAAAAGCTCAGCCTGAATGCCCGCGTCGAGTATGCCTCCAGCGATGTGCTCACCACAGCCGGCACCCCATTGTTGGGCGCGACCAAGGTGTTCGCGACCACCACCACCCTGCAATACGATGTCTGGAAGAATGTGGTGAGCCGGGTCGAGTTTCGCTGGGACCATGCCGCCTCGGGCCAACCCGCTTACGGTGGGGCAGACCTCGGAGACGCCCCGACCCGGAAGAACAACTACATCCTCTTGGCGAACGTCGTTTACAGGTTCTGAGCCGGCCGTTTGGTCAAGTTTGCCGCTGCTGCGGACTGAGGCCAGGGCAGACCCCGCGGCCTGGCTATCCGCCACTTGCTCAATCCCCCAGCAGCTTCCTGAGGGTGTCGCGGGCTTTGGCTTCGCGGGAGGCGTTTCCAACGGGCGGGACATACTCGCGCCGGACGAACTCGAAGTATTCGCAGTAGTTAGCCAGATGCTTCTCGGCGACCGGTTCGGAGCGGCGGTCACGGCACTGCTCGGCAACCCGCGGGTCGTAGCTGACGCAGTTGAGGCACACCTTGAGGTCCGAATTGCAGCGTTCACAGGATTCCGAACGGCCCGGGGTTCCCCGCAGCGTGAATTCTGTGCCGCATTTCCAACAATGTCGGGTCATTGCCATGGGGCTCAATATAGTCCGCCGGGTACGCAATGCCAGCGGGGATTAGCAGCCGAACAACTGGTCCGCGGTCGCGCGCCGCGCGCGGGAGGTGCAGAATTCGCTGTGCAGAATTCGCTTGATTTCCAGCGCAAGGCGCGCGAATTTAAAGGCGCGAATGTGCCGTTTGATTGCTCCTGCTGCCGGATGCCCTCTATAAGCGAGGGTGCGTGCTTCCCCTTATTCTATGCTCCTGTCTGAGCAGAGATTCGACCG
Source organism: uncultured Verrucomicrobiota bacterium (assembly GCA_964531815.1). Lineage (GTDB taxonomy): Bacteria > Verrucomicrobiota > Verrucomicrobiia > Limisphaerales > UBA8199 > UBA8199. The sequence goes on along the minus strand of CAZHEW010000077.1, from coordinate 8,448 downwards.
CAGGCAACGGCCCAGGTGCCATTAAGATCGTAAAGACTATGCCAAATAGAAACACACAATGGGGCTGCAAGTCTCACCTCCCAGCCCAACACCTCGAAGCTATTTCCAATAGACCACAACGTCTGCCCGGGGCGGGGTGGGGCGCATGGCCGCTGGCCGCTCTGCTCTTCCTGGCCGGCAGCGTTGTTCCGTTGCGGGCGGCGGAGGAGTTCCGGGCGGCCTGGGCCGATGTGTTTCACGTCGGGATGAGTAGCCAAAGCGAGGTAAATACGATGGTCTCGACCCTGGTCTCGGGCCGCTACAACGCGGTCGTCGTCCAGGTGCTGGCGTACATGGACCGCAACGGTTACTCCTCGCATGGCGCCCACTGGAAGTCATCCATCCTGCCGTGGTCCACGCGGGTCACCTCCAGCTTTGACCCGCTGGCCTACCTCTGCACGCAGGCGCACGCCAACGGCATTCAGGTTCACGCCTGGCTTGGCGGCAGCGGCGGCGGACCTTACCGCGTCTCGACTGCCTGGCCGCCCGCCAACAACGCAACCCTGGCCGCGCACCCGGAGTGGTTTATCGCGCCTTATGCCAGCAGCGAAGACGGTACTCCCGAGCTCGTTGACGGCAATTACTCGTTGGATATGGGCTCGCCCGATGCACAGGAATACATCGTCAGCATCGTCAAAGAACTCGTCACCAACTACCCGATTGACGGCATCAACTGGGACGACGAACTCAATAGCACCGGCTATGCTGAAGGTTTCGGGTATCCCGCTTACAGTCAGGCCAATTATGCCCGCTCCGGACTGGCCCGGTTCCGCATCAACACCGGCTATTCAGGCACCCCCAGCAACACTCAGACCGCCTGGTCCAATTATCGTCGCCGCTTCAAGAACGAATTGATGGCCCGGGTTCAGGCGGAGATCCAATCCATCAAGACCAACCCGCGCCAACCGCTGCGACACACGATCGCTCCCATCGCCTACAGCCCGGTCCCGAGTTCCTGCACCTTCTCCGGCTCGGCCCCCTACACCTATTTCTGCGATTGGGCCGGCATGCTGCAAAACGGTTACGTGGACGCCGCGATTCCGCAGACCTACAGCAGCAGCACCTTCAACACCTGGGCTGACCGATGCGCCAACTGCTGGCAATACAACCGGCAGATATTCTCGGGCATTGGCGCCTATCTCTACGGCAATGCCACCATCGCCAGCGAGATCAGCTATCTCCGCAGCAAGGGTCTGAAAGGCTACTGCACCTACTCCTACGCAGCATCGAGCACGGATGGCGGCTGGTGGGCCTATGCCGCCGCCAACGTTAACACGAGCACCGCCACCATTCCCTCCATGTCGTGGCGCAACCCGGCGACGGCGACCGAAGGCATCGTGTGGGGCCGCGTCACCGACGCCAACACCGGCCTTTATGTGGACGACGCCACCGTGACCGTGACCGGCGGGCCGACGGTCAAGACCGACGGCAACGGTTACTACATCGCCACACTCGTTCCCGCGACGGCGAGCGGCACCGCCCATTCGACGACGGTCAGCAAGACCGGCATGACTTCCCAAACCGTGACCGCCATCGCGCTGGCCGGGGATGTGGTCCGCTACGACCTGGTTCTGAACGGCGCGGTAGGCACTGCGCCCACCATCACCACCCAACCGCAGAGCCAGACGGTGAACCAGGGAGCCAGCGCCACCTTCACGGTTGCCGCCAGCGGCACCACGCCCTTCACCTACCAGTGGCGGTTCAACGGCGCGAACATCTCCGGGGCGACCCTGAGCAGCTACACGAAGAGCAGCGCCCAGGCGATTGATGCCGGCAGCTACTCGGTGGTGGTCGCCAACGGCGCCGGCAGCGCCACCAGCGCCAACGCGGTGCTGGCGGTGATCGTGCCGCCCACCATCACCACCCAGCCGCTGAGCCAGACGGTTAACCAGGGAACCAGCGCCACCTTTGCCGTGGCCGCTTCCGGCACCACGCCCTTCACTTACCAGTGGCGGTTCAACGGCGCGAACATCTCCGGGGCCACGCTCAGCAGCTACACGAAGAGCGGCGCGCAGCCAACTGATGCCGGCAGCTATTCAGTGTTGGTCGCCAACGCCGCCGGCAGCGCCACCAGCGCCAACGCGGTGCTGGCGGTGACCGTGCCGCCTGCCATCACCACCCAACCGCTAAGCCAGACGGTTACCCAGGGAACCAGCGCCACCT
>CAZHEW010000077.1:4312-6146 GCA_964531815.1 uncultured Verrucomicrobiota bacterium | reverse complement strand
GAACATCTCCGGGGCGACGCTCAGCAGCTACACGAAGACCAGCGCGCAGCCAACCGATGCGGGCAGCTACTCGGTCCTGGTCGCCAACGCCGCCGGCAGCGCCACCAGCTCCGATGCCATCCTGACGGTGCAAGCCTTGCCGACAGCGCCGACCATTACCGCCCAGCCGCAGAGCCTGGGGGTCGTTCAGGGCGCCAGCGCCACCTTCACGGTCACGGCCAGCGGCACAGCGCCGCTCTACTACCAGTGGCGGTTCTACGGCACCAACCTGGCCGGCGCCACCGCCTCGAGTTACACGCGGGCCAACGTCCAGCCCGCCGATGCCGGGCCTTACTCGGTCATCGTCTCCAATTCCATCGGGGTTGCCACCAGCTCGGATGCGGTGTTGAGCCTGATTTTGCCGCCCGCCATCACCACGCATCCGTCGAGTCAAACCGTTACGCCAGGCGCGAATGTGAGCTTTAGCGTGGTGGCTTCGGGCACGGCCCCCTTAACCTACCAATGGCGAAAGAACGGGGCGAACATCAGCGGCGCGACGACCAGCAGCTACACTCTCTCCAACGTCCAGACCGGCGACGCGGGCAGTTACGCGGTGTTCGTTTCCAACGCCGCCGGCAGCGCCACCAGCGCCAATGGGATATTGACCGTGCTGGTGCCGCCGGCCATCACCACTCAGCCATTGAGCCAGACCGTCACCCAGGGCCAAAATGCAACCTTCACTGTGACGGCCTCAGGCACCACGCCGCTGGCCTACCAGTGGCGGCTGTATGGCACCAACATTGCCGGCGCGACAACCTCGACTTACACGCGCACCAGCGTCCAACTGGCCGATGCCGGGCCTTATTCGGTCGTTGTTTCCAATGGGGCGGGCACTGTAACCAGCTCCGACGCCGTGTTGACCGTGCTGGCTCCGCCCGCCATCACGCTCCAGCCCTCAAGCCAGACAATAACCCAGGGCCTGAGCGCGACCTTCACCGTGGCGGCCTCGGGCAGCGCGCCTCTCAGCTATCAATGGCGGTTCAACGGCGCGAACATCTCCGGCGCGACCGCATCCAGTTACACCCGCGCCAATGTCCAGCCCGCGGACGCCGGCAGTTACACGGTGGTGGTTTCTAATTCCGTGGGCAGCGACACGAGCGCCAACGCCATCCTGACCGTTTATGTGCCGCTCACCGCCCCGAGCATTGTCACCCAGCCCCAGGACCAGACGGTCGGCGAGGGCGCCAGCGCCACGTTCACCGTCGCGGCCAGCGGCTCCACACCGCTCTACTACCAGTGGCGCCTAGACGGAATAAACATCTCCGGCGCGACCGCATCCAGCTATACTCTCAGCAACGCGCAGCTTGCGGATGCCGGCCCTTATTCGGTCATTGTGTCCAATTCACTGGGCGCAGTAACCAGCTCGAATGCGCTGCTGACGGTCATCGTGCCGCCCGCCATCACCACCCAACCGCTCAGCCAGACGGTTACCCAGGGGGCGAGCGCAACCTTCAGCGCGGTCGCCTCGGGAACGGCTCCCCTGACCTATCAATGGCGTCTGAACGGCGCCAGCATCAGCGGGGCGACTGCCAGCAGCTACACCCGCGCCAATGTCCAGCCCGCCGATGCGGGCAGTTACTCGGTCTTCATTTCCAACTCCGCCGGCAGCGTCACCAGCGCCAATGCGGTCTTGACGGTCACCGTGCCGCCCGCCATCACCACCCAACCGATCAGCCAGACGATCACGCAGGGATCGAGCGCGACGTTCACAGTCGCCGCCTCCGGCACGACGCCGTTGAGCTATCAATGGCGTCTGAACGGCGCCAGCATCAGCGGGGCGACTGCCAGCAGCTAC
>CAZHEW010000077.1:2349-4212 GCA_964531815.1 uncultured Verrucomicrobiota bacterium | reverse complement strand
CTATCAATGGCGTCTGAACGGCGCCAGCATCAGCGGGGCGACTGCCAGCAGCTACACCCGCGCCAATGTCCAGCCCGCCGATGCGGGCAGTTACTCGGTCTTCATTTCCAACTCCGCCGGCAGCGTCACCAGTGCCAACGCGGTGTTGACCGTCGCCGCTCCGCCAATCATCACCACCCAGCCGCTCAGCCAGACGGTCAACCAGGGCGATAGTGCCACGTTTGCCGTGGCGGCCAGCGGCAGCGCTCCTCTCGCCTACCAGTGGCGCTGGTATGGCACGAACCTCGCGGGGGCAACGGGAACCAGCCTGGCGCTTGCCGGCCTTGCGACGAACCAAAGCGGCCCCTACACCGTCGTGGTGACCAACGCCTACGGCGCCGTGACCAGCCAGGTGGCGACGCTGACGGTCTCCCCGGTACTGCAGGCGGGCGGCCTGTCCGTGCTCTGGCGCCTAGCTCCCGGCTCGCGGTCCTATCTGACCGCCGCCTCGGATGCGCCGCCCGACGAGCGGGGTATGGCCTACAACCCGCTGACCCGGCGCGTGATCATCGTGCAGCGCACCACTATGACGGCCTACGTGCTCGACGGCGACACCGGCGCCGACCTGTGGACGTTGGACACGACCGGCGTCACCGGCGGCTACTCCTCCGCCTACTATCTGCTCATGGTGGGGGTGGCGGAGGACGGCGTGGTGTACGCCGGCAACATGACGCTGCACGGCAACACTGTTGACTTCAAACTCTATCGCTGGGCCAATGACGGCTCCGGCACCGTGCCCACGCTCGCCTACTCGGGCGACCCGGGTGAGGGGCTGGACCTGCGCTGGGGCGACTCGTTCGATGTGCGCGGCTCCGGCGCCAATACGCAGATCATCATCGGCTCGCTCAATGGCAATCGGTTTGCGGTCCTTACGACCACGGATGGCGTCAACTTCGCCTCGCACCCTCTTGCTCTGAGTGATGCGACCAGCGCCCTGAGCGTGGGGCTGGCTTTTGGCGAGGGCGATACGTTCTGGTGCAAAGCCGGGGCTCCCAACCCGCAGAACCTGCGGCAAGCTTACTTCAACCTCGCTGCCGGCACGGCCGCCACCGCGCGGAACTACGCGGACCCCAGTTTCCCCGGCGACATCGGGCCCATTGGCGTGAACCCCAGCCTTAACGTGCTCGGGGGCATTAACGTCGCAGCGGCTGGCGGCGGCAACAACTTCCAGCTCTACGACCTCACGACGAGCGGCGGCACGCCTGTGTTCATCACCGCCACCAACTTCGCCACTGACAACGACAACAGCTACAGCGGCACGGGGGCAGTGGACTTCGGCGGCGACCGGGTCTATGCGCTTAGCTCGAACAACGGCCTGCTGGCCATGCAGATCACTCCGAAGGTGGTCATCACCCCGCCGGCCATTATTGCCCACCCGGCCAGCCAGACCGTGAACCAAGGCGCCAGCGCCACTTTCACCGTCACTGCAACCGGCACCGCGCCGCTTTCCTACCAATGGCGCTTCAACGGCGCATCCATCTCCGGCGCAACCGCCAGCAGCTACACCCGCGCGAATGTCCAGCCCGCCGACGCCGGCAGCTACTCGGTCTTCATCTCCAACTCGGGCGGCACCGCCACCAGCGCCAACGCCGTCCTGACCGTGAGCGTCCCGGCCACGCCGCCGGCGATCACCACCGGCCCGCAGAGTCAAACAGTCATCGCCGGCCAAAGCGCCACGTTCTCCGTCGTCGCCAGCGGCACAGCGCCCTTGAGTTACCAGTGGCGGCTCAACGGCGCGAACATCGCCGGGGCAACCGCCAGCTCCTACACGCGGTCCAATGTGCAGACCGGTGATGCGGGCTCCTACTCGGTGGTCGTGACCAA
>CAZHEW010000077.1:0-2249 GCA_964531815.1 uncultured Verrucomicrobiota bacterium | reverse complement strand
TGGCAGACCGGCACCTACACGGGCTTGTATGGATCGGATTACCGCTTTGCGCTCGGATCCACGATCGGCAATTCCAATGTGACCTATCGGCCCAACATCTGCGCCGACGGGTATTACGATGTCTATCTCTGGTATGTGACGGGCAGCAACCGTGCAACCAATGCCCCTTGGCGAATTGTGTATTCCGGGGGAAGCACGAACATCCCGGTCAACCAGAAGATCAACGGCAGCAGTTGGTGGCGGCTGGCGGCTTCGGTGCCTTTTGCGCAGGGAACGAGCGGCTACGTCCGTTTGTACAATACGAACGCCAGCAGCGGCGGTGCCAGCACCGTCGTAATCGCTGACGCGGTGCGATTCACCTATGTCGCCCCGCTGACGGCGGCCTCCGCCACCACGCTCAGCTCGTCGGCTAATCCTTCGGTTTATGGCAATGCGGTTACCCTGACGGCAACCGTTACCGGGAGCGGGGGCACCCCGGGCGGAACCGTCACCTTCAAGGATGGCGCCGTCGTTCTGGGCACGGCCACCTTGAACGGCTCCGGTCAGGCAACCTGGACGACCAGCAACCTCTCGGCCAGCGGGTCGCCTCATTCCCTGACGGCGGTCTATGGCGGCAATGGCTCTTTCAGTTCCAGCACCTCGAGCGCGTTGTCTCAGGTCGTGAACCGGAAGGCGCTGACGGTGACGGGCGCGGCGGTGACCAGCAAGGTGTATGACGGCACGACGGCGGCGACCATCACCGGGGCGGCCTTGAGCGGCGTGGTGAGCGGCGACAGCGTCACGCTGGGCAACGCCACCGGCGGCACGTTTGCGAGCAAGAACGTTGGCGCTGGCAAGACGGTTACGACCGCCATGACGCTGGGCGGCACCGACAGCGGCAATTACACGCTGACGCAACCGACCCTGACGGGCGCGATCACGGTCAAGGCGCTGACGGTGACGGGCGCGACGGTGACCAGCAAGGTGTATGACGGCACGACGGCGGCGACCATCACCGGGGCGGTCTTGAGCGGCGTGGTGAGCGGCGACAGCGTCACGCTGGGCAACGCCACCAGCGGCACTTTTGCGAGCAAGAACGTTGGCGCTGGCAAGACGGTTACGACCGCCATGACGCTGGGCGGCACCGACAGCGGCAATTACACGCTGACGCAGCCGACCCTGACAGGCGCCATCACGGCCAGGGCGCTGACGGTGACGGGGTTGACTGCACAGAACAAGGCGTATGACGGCACGACCGCGGCGACGCTTGCGGGGACCCCCGGGCTTGCGGGCGTGGCGAGCGGCGACGTCGTCTCGCTGGCCGGCACTGCGGCGGGAGCCTTTGCCGATGCAAATGTCGGCACCGCCAAGACCGTAACCATCTCCGGGCTGAGCCTGACCGGCACCGATGCGGGCAACTACTCCCTGACAGCGCCAACGGCAACGGCAAACATCACCGGGGCAGCCACAGTGACCACGCTGGTTTCCTCGGTAAATCCCTCGGGCCCGGGGTCGAATGTAACCTTCACGGTGACAGTCGCTTCCGGGGCAGGCACCCCGGCGGGAGAGGTGGTGTTCCTGGCCGGCGGCACGCCGTTCAGCACCAATTCGTTAGCCGGCGGCGCGGCGCAAGCGAGCACGAGTTCGCTGGCGCTGGGCACCAACGCCATCCGGGCCGAGTATGCAGGCGGCGGCAACTTCCTTGGCAGCAGCAGCAGCCTGGACCAGGTGGTAAAGGTCTTCCTGGTCTGCGGCCAAACCAGCTCTCTTCTGGGTATCGTTAAGAACCCGGATGGCACATTCACGTTGACGTTTGCGGGCACGCCGCAGGCAGACTACTACGTCGTGGGCAGCCCGGATGTGACGCTGCCCGCCGGCAGTTGGCTGCCGTTGCCGGGCAGCACTAACACCGTGACCAACTCCACCGGTATTTGGCAATTCACGGTGACCAACACGGCAACTCAACAGTTCTACCGTGGTGCCGCAGTAGCCCCCTGTCCGTAAGAACGGCCCGGGAGATGCCGGAGACCGGGCGCCGCGCGCGCCTCGGGGGGGCCTTGTCGAAAAAAGGTCCGCCCCGGGGCGTGGCACCTTGGCCGGACCGTGTTTTTGACCACTGCACCCCCCGCCCCACCCCGGGGCGCCCCGGTCACGCTTGGCTACCAACAAGCTTAATAGAAATTCTATTAAGCCATGTGGGAGCCATGTGGGAGCCATGTGGGAGCTATGGTAGTGCGTCATTGATTCTGTAACCTGCCAGTAATCAAAGC
>CAZHEW010000076.1:6823-10474 GCA_964531815.1 uncultured Verrucomicrobiota bacterium | reverse complement strand
GAGAACTGGTCGTGGGTCTCGATGAAGATCACCTCGCCGGTGGGACGGACGAAGCACAGAAAGAGGGGGCACTTGCCGCGATGGGTGCTGGCTAGCTCATGGACCACCTCAAGGTGTTCGGGCTTGAGGTGCGCCGTATGCAGCCGCAAGTGCACCTGTTTGGTGAACCGTTGCGGCGCGTCTTCCAGCGGCATGATCTCCTGCGGGAAAATCTTGGGGCGGTCGTCGCCGGTATTGACTTCGCCGATAATCAGGATGGCCTTGCCGGGCACCAGCAGCTCCCGGTATTTGTCGTAGTTCTCGTTGAGACAAAGCACCTGCACCGAGCCTTCGAGGTCCTCCAACGTGGCCAGCGAGTAGGGCTTTTGGGTCTTCTTGGAGATGCCGTTCTGCACCGCGGCGATCAGCCCGCCGATGCGGGTGAGGCTGCGCGGGGGCAGTTGGGCGAGTGTGGCGGTATTGGCCAATGCGTATTTCTCCAGGATCGGCGCGAAGGGAGTCAGCGGATGGCCCGTTACATAGAAACCGAGCAACTCCTTCTCGCAGGCCAGCAACTTGTGCTCCGGCCATTCCGGCAGACTGGCCGCCTCCTCCGGCTGCGCCGCGCGGTCCTCCAGGGCGCCAAACAGGGATGCCTGTCCGCGCTGCCGGTCCGCGATGACGCTGGCGGCGCGCGCCAGCGTGCGGTCGAGTTGACCGCAGAGCGTGGCGCGCGTCTGGCCGAGGCTGTCGCACGCGCCGCACTTGATCATAGCCTCCAGGATTTTGCGATTCACCGTGCGGGCGTCCACCCGCTCGCACAGCTCGCTCAAGGAGCGGAACCGCCCCCCTTCGCTCCGGGCCTTGAGAATCGCCTGGACTGCAACCTCGCCCACGCCCTTGATGGCGGCCAATCCAAAACGGATGGCCGCGTCGGGCGCGCCCGGCTCCGGCCGGCTTTGGGCTTCCGGGGGGCCGGACGCCCCGGCCTGGCCGTCGGCTGGGCCTGGCGGCCTGGAAGCCGGCGCTCCCGGGGCGGGGGCGAAATGAACCTGGCTTTCGTTCACGTCCGGCGCAAGGACCTCGACGCCCATGCTGCGCGCCTCGGCGATGTACTGGCTGAGCTTCTCGGTGTCGGCCATGTCGTTGGTCATCATGGCGCAGAAGAACTCGACCGGATAATTGGCCTTGAGATAGGCGGTCTGATAGGCAAGCACGGCGTAGGCGGCGGCGTGCGACTTGTTGAAGCCGTAGCCGGCGAACTTCTCCAGCAGGTCGAAGATCTGGTTCGCTTTGGCGGCGGGGATGTGGTTCACCTGCGCGCAGCCTTTCACGAAGGTGTCCCGCTGGTTGGACATTTCGTCGGCCTGCTTCTTGCTCATGGCCCGCCGCAGCATATCCGCCCCGCCGAGCGAGTAGCCGGCCAGGGCTTGCGTGGCCTGCATCACCTGCTCCTGGTAGATCATGATGCCGTAGGTCTCGCGACAAATCGGAGCGAGCAGCGGGTGCTCATACTCAATCCGGATTTCCCCGTGGCGGCGCTTGATGAACTCAGGGATCAGCTCCATGGGCCCCGGCCGGTAGAGCGCAATCAACGCCGTGATGTGCTCCAGCGAGGCAATCTGGAACTTGCGGCACAAGTCGCGCATTCCGCCGGATTCCAACTGAAACACGCCGAGGGTGTTTGCCTTGTTCAGCAGCTCGTAGGTCTTCGCGTCATCGAGCGGCAGGGCGTCAATCGGCACTTCCCTCCCCCGGGTCTGCCGGACCAGCTCGCACGTGTTGCGAATGACCGTCAGGGTCTTAAGGCCCAGGAAATCCATCTTCAGCAGGCCCAGTTTGCCCACCGGCCCCATGGCATACTGGGTGACAATGGCACCGCCCTCGTCCCGCTTGAGCGGCAGCAGGTTCACCAGCGGCTGGTCGCCGATGACCACTCCCGCCGCGTGCACCGAGGCGTTGCGCGTCAGGTCTTCAAGCACCAGCGCCGTGTCAATGAGCTCGCGCGTGACTTCTTCGTCCTCGTAAGCTTGCTTGAGTTCGGGCGACTGCTTGAGCGCCTTTTCAAGCGTCATCTTCAGGTCGAACGGAATCATCTTCGCCAGCCGGTCGCCATCGCCAAAGGACAGCCCCATCACCCGGGCCACGTCGCGGACCACCGACTTCGCTCCCAACGTGCCGAAGGTAATGATCTGCGCGACGGCGTCCTTCCCGTACTTCTTGCGGACGTATTCGATGACATCGGCGCGGCGGTCATCGGCGAAATCTATGTCAATGTCAGGGGGGTTGACGCGTTCGGGATTGAGGAAACGCTCGAAGAGCAGCCCGTAGCGGATGGGGCAGACGTTGGAGATCCCGAGCAGGTAGGTGACCAGCGAACCCGCCGCCGAACCGCGCGCGCTGCATGGAATCCCGTGCTCATGGCCGTAACGGATAAAGTCCCCGACGATCAGGAAGTAGCTTACGAAGCCTGTCTTCTCGATGACCTTGAGTTCGAGTTGGAGGCGATCCAGCAGCGCCCTGACCGCTGCCGCCACGGCGGGCTCGGCGGGAGAGGGCTCCCCGCCTGCGGGTTTCCCAGGCGTCCCGGCATCCGGAGCGGGGGCGCTCGCCGAACCGGCAGGCGGGGACGCCTCCGCCACACAGGTGGGCAGCCGCCGGGGGTCTTCGATGCGTTCGATCACGAACTCGCGCCCCTCCGCCCGCCCGTGGATGCCGTAGCGATTGCGCAATCCCTCGGCCGCCAGGTGCCGCAGGTAGCCTTCGCGAGTGAAGTGCTCCGGCGGGGCGAACACCGGGTAATGCATCTTCTCGAACTCGATCTCCAGGTTGCACTTTTCGGCCACCTCGAGCGTGTTCAGCACCGCTTCCGGGACCTCGGCAAAGCGCGCATTCATCTCATCGGCCGAGCGCAGGTAGAACTGCCCTTCGGCGTACCTCAGCCGTTTGGTATCGGACAACTGCGCCTGCGTGCCGATGCAGATCAGGCAATCATGCGCGTGCGAGTGGCTCTGCTGGATGTAGTGCACGTCGTTGGTCGCGACGAGCTTCAAGCCGAACTCTTTGGCCCACGCCACCAGGTGCCGGTTGACCTTGGCCTGCTCGGGCAAGCCGTGCTGCTGCAGTTCCAGGTAGAAGTTCTCCGCCCCGAGCGTCTGTTTGAACCAGTCAATCGCCGCGCGCGCCCGCGGCAACTGATCCTTCTGAATCCACTCCGGAATCTCGCTCGCCAGGCAGCCCGAGAGCGCGAGCAGGCCCTCCCGGTGCTCCGCCAGCAGTTCCTTGTCAATGCGCGGCTTGTAGTAATACCCCTCGGTATGGGCCTTGGTGGCAAGCTGGATCAGGTTTTTGTAGCCGGCTTCGTCCCGGGCCAGCAGCACCAGATGGTTGTAAACGTCGCGCCCGCCGGTGCTGGCCTTCTTGTCGAACCGGCTCCCCGGTGCCACATAGACTTCGCAGCCGATGATGGGCTTGATGCCGTGCCGCCGCGCCTCGTTATAGAAGTCAATGGCGCCATAAAGCACGCCGTGATCGGTAATCGCCAGCGCCGGAAACTTCAGCTCGCGTGCCTTGTTCATCAACCGGTCCAAACGGCACGCCCCATCGAGCAGCGAATACTCGGTGTGCAGGTGGAGGTGGACAAATTCTGCGTGCGGCATGACGCCAATTTAC
>CAZHEW010000076.1:0-6723 GCA_964531815.1 uncultured Verrucomicrobiota bacterium | reverse complement strand
TCTTCTCGAACAGCTTGATAATGTGATAGCCGAAGCGCGTGGTGACGATTTCGCTAACCTGGTTGGTCTTGAGCGAGAAGGCCGCGGATTCGAATTCCGGCACCATCTGGCCGCGGGGAAACGTGTATTCGCCGCCCTTGTCCTTGGAGCCCGGGTCTTCGGAGAACTCTTGGGCCAGTTTGGCGAAGTCCTCCCCGGCTCGCGCGCGCTTGAGCAGGTCCTCCATTTGCTTGCGCTTGGCGGCCTTCTGGTCCGATGTTAACTCGGTGCCGGCCTTGGTGTCGGTGGTTGTCAGCAGGATATGACCGGCGCGAACCATCTCCGGCTGCTCGAACTGTGCCGGGTTGTCCTCATAGAACTTCTTCGCGTCGTCGTCGGTGACGTTGACCTTGAGCTCGCGCTTGAGAACGACCTCGGCGGTCGAGGTGTCGGTCCACTTGGAGAGCACTTCCTCGCGAGTGGTGTCCATGAGTTTCAATTGCCGGGCGAGCGCCTCCTCCGAACCGACGCGGGCCTTGGCCTCCTCGAATCGTTTCTCGGCCAGCGCCTTGCCTGCGGCCTTGTCGGCGGCCGTGGCTTTGGCTTTCATGAGCTGTATCTGAATGAGCTGATCCAGCACCTGCCGATCTATCACGGCCAGGTGCTCGGGCGGCACCGTCTGGCCGCGGCCGGCCAGTTGGGCTTTGAGGCGGATGACCTCGTCGTCCAACATGGCGCGGGTGATCTCAACGCCCTTGCCCTTGGCCACCACGGTGTTGGTGAAGAGCGCATCGGCTTTGACAGCCGCCGTGGCGGGGGCGGCGGTTGTTTGCGCCGGCTGGTCCGGCGCGGCGCTCCAGGCGGGAACGGCCGCCGCCAGCAGGAGGGGCACGGAAAGTCTTAATACTCGGATGTTATGCATTTGCTTGCTTTCGTTTGTGACTACAGTTTAACCACCCTGACATTGCTGATGTCCGGGTCTTTTTGAATCTCGTCCAACACTTCCTGCGGCGGCACGCTATCCAAATTGAGGACGGTTAGCGCGCGGCCGCCGACCGCATCGCGGCCCAGGCTCATGCTGGCAATATTCACCTTGTGCCGGGCCAACAGGGTTCCCAGGTAGCCGACCATGCCCGGCCGGTCTTTGTTGCTGAGCAGCAGCACCACGCCAAAGGGCACGATCTCGGTCGGCTGGCTGAAAATGCGCACAATGCGCGGGTTGTCCGGCGAGCCAAAGAAAGTGCCGCCGGCCGAAATGACCTTCTGGCCGTTGCGGAACGCCTGCACATGCAGCCACTCGTTGAACGTCACCGGCTCGTTCGAGCGCTTCTCCTCGACCGTCAGCCCGAGCGTCGAAGCGATGCTGCGGACGTTGACATTGTTGAGCTCCTTCACCGTGGTGTGCGACAGGAATCCCAACAGCACGGCGCGTGTCACCGGGTCAGTATTCGGCAGTTCCTGGGCCTTGCCGCCAAAGCTGATGTGCAGGCGATCCACCTGCGGCGGGGCAAGCTGCGCCAGCAGACGGCCCAGCTTCTCGCCCAGGGTCAGGTAGGGCTTGACCTGCTCATAAGTCTTGGCGTCCAGATACGGCAGGTTGACGGCATTGCGCACCTCGCCCGTCAGCAGGTAGGCGGCGATGACCTCGGCCACTTCGAGGCCGCATTTCTCCTGCGCCTCGCTCGTGCTGGCCCCCAGGTGCGGCGTGAGCGTGATCGCCGGATGCTTGCGGAAGGGGTGCTCGGACGGCAATGGCTCGGTCGCATAGACATCCAGCGCCGCGGCGGCAACCTTGCCCGAGTCCAGCGCTGCCAGCAGGTCGTTCTCGACAATAACCTCCCCCCGCGCGCAATTCACCAGGCGGACCTTGGGTTTCATTTTCGCGAACGCCGCGGCGTTGAGCATGCCGCGCGTCTGATCGGTCACCGGCATGTGCACGGTGATGAAATCCGCATCCCGGTACACCTCGTCCAGGTCGCTCGCCAACTCGATGCCCAGCGCCTGGGCGCGCGCTTCAGTCACAAACGGATCGTAGCCCAGCACGCGCATCCCGAAGGCCACGGCGCGCTTGGCCACCTCGCTGCCGATGCGACCCAGGCCGAGCACGCCCAGCGTCTTGCCGGCCAGCTCGGCGCCTTGAAACTGTTTCCGGTCCCACTTGCCGGCGCTCATCGAGGCGCTGGCTTGAGGCACCTTGCGGGCAAGGTTCAGAATCATCGCAAACGACAACTCGGCGGTGGACACGGTGTTGCCGCCCGGCGTGTTCATCACCACCACTCCGTGCTCCGTGGCCGCCGCCACGTCCACGTTGTCCACCCCCACGCCCGCCCGGCCGACGACCCGCAGCTCCGTCGCCGCCTCAATCACTTTGCGTGTCACCTTCGTCTCGGACCGGACGACCATTGCCATGACGTCCTTGACCACCGGCAGCAGTTCCGGCTCGGAGAGCCGCTTGGGCAGCACAACCACCTCGAACTCGGGGCGCTGCTGCAATACGGCAATTCCCTTCGGGGACACAGGATCACATACCAGAATCTTCATATAAGAGAGGCCGCACTATAGGCGGGAGCAGGCCGGAGGTCAAATGCTCAATCACCGGCGCCCGGCGCGGGCGCGCCCCGGTTCTTGTGTGGATGAGGAGAGGGCAAATCCGAGCCATTTCGTTCTGCCCCCTGGCAACTGATTCTCTGCGCGGCACTTCCGCCCCCACTCCTCGCCTGCCTCCCTGACGGCAAGGCATAACCGGTGGCGGAGCCGAGTCGTGGTGTCGGATGGGCTCATGGCAGCCGGGAAGCCCCGGTCAAGCCGGGACGGAGCCAAGCTCTGCCGGGCTCTGCTTCCCAATGGTTATGGCTCAGAGCTTGTCCAGGCCGGCGTTGGAGGAAAACTGCGTTTCTGCTCGCAGATGCGGTTTGAGCCGCCAGGTGCCGGGGATGAGGTCGCACGTGTGCCGGAACCAGAGCTTCTGCAACTGGCGCTTGGCTTTGAACGCGATCCGCAAGCCGCGGCCCCGCCAGCCGCCGGGATTGCCATACTCGCGCCGGATGACGGCTGCTTCCTGGATCATGTTGCGGATGATGCGCAGGTCGGCGGACTGGCCCTGAGTATGGTAACGGTAATCCACCAGCAGCTCGGGCAGGTGTCCGACCCGGCAGCCGGCATGCCCGAGGCGGAGCTTGAACTCGTAGTCGGTTGAGTTCCGAAAGTCTTTATACCGATAGCCCCCCAGGCGGCCATAGACGGAGCGGCGCACGAACAGCGTTTGGTGGCAGATGTAATCCACGCCGTAGAGCAGTATCTTGAAGTCGTAAACCGCCTCTTCCCGCCGGTAAATCTCGCGGCCCTGCC
Organism: uncultured Verrucomicrobiota bacterium; assembly: GCA_964531815.1. Lineage (GTDB taxonomy): Bacteria > Verrucomicrobiota > Verrucomicrobiia > Limisphaerales > UBA8199 > UBA8199. The sequence continues at coordinate 3,396 of CAZHEW010000076.1, read as the reverse complement.
CATCCACAAACACCACATCCCCGAAGAGCGCATCCCAGTCCGGGTGCGCGCGAAACGCTTCAGCCACTTTCTCCAGGACGCCCGGCCGGAAGCAATCATCCGCGTTCAGAATCACCACGACGTCGCCTGTCGCCCGGTCAATGCCCTTGTTCATGGCGTGGTAATGCCCCTCGTCCTTCTCGGACACCCAGGCCAGGCGCGGATACCGTTTCAGCACCGCCACGGTTTCGTCCTTCGAGCCGCCGTCCATGACGATATGCTCCCAATTCGCGTAATCCTGGTTGAGCACGCTCTCGATCGTCGCGCCAATCGTGGCTGCGCTGTTCAGGCACGGGGTAACGACCGAAATCTTCGGAGCTTCAGCCATAAATGGAGTGTGTCATGCCGCTATGCTGCTTCACTGTACCAAGGTTGTCCGCCGCCCCGCAACCTCAACCCCCGGGGGTGCACCAAGCTCGGGTAGCGGCGCCAAGGCGTCCGTTCCTTCCCAAATGCTGGGGCGCATCTTTCTGCAATGGGAGGGTTGGAGCGCCGACATTCCTGTCGGCCCAGCCAAGGGTTCACGAACGGGCCGACAGGAATGTCGGCGCGCCTGCACTAAAGTGAGATGCGCCGTGAACGCGGGCGTCTCCTGGCGAAACTTGTTGCCCGCTGAAAACCCGGCTTGTTAGGGTGGCTCGTGCAGGCCCCTGATATGGACCGAGCTCAGAACACGGAAGACGCCCGGACCGGCGCAATGCGTCCGGCGCCGGCAGGCGCATCCCGGCCAGCCGGCTCCGACGCCTCCGGCACCCTTAAAGACCGGGTCCGGGCCTTCTGGAACCGGGAGAGCTGCGACGCCGACCAGGCGCAGGCCGAGAAATTCAGCCGCCAGTACTTCGAGCAGATCGAGCAGTGGCGCTACTGGGATCAGCCCTTCATTCATTCCTTCGCCCAGTTCACCCGCTATCACGGCAAACGGGTGCTGGAGGTGGGCTTTGGCGCGGGCACGGACTTCATCCAGTGGCTGCGGGCCGGGGCGCGGGCATCCGGGATTGACCTGACAGAGGAAGCGCTGGCCAACGTCCGCCACCGCATCGAGGTTTACGGCCTGCCGCAGCCCGAGAGCCTGCAGGTCGCCGACGCCGAGAACCTGCCCTTCCCGTCGAACACGTTTGACCTGGGCTACTCGTGGGGCGTGCTGCATCACACGCCGGACTCGCAGAAAGCGCTGGCCGAGCTGGTCCGCGTGGTGCGCCCCGGCGGGGAAATCAAGGTCATGCTCTATAACCGCCGCGGCCTTTACGCGTGGAAAATGTGGGTGAAGCACGCGCTGCTCAAAGGCCGCCCCTGGAAGAGCCTGCGCTGGGTCTTGTCGAACCACGTCGAAAGCCCCGGCACCCAAGGCTACACGGACCGGGAGCTGGAGCGGATGCTCGCGCCGCTGGGCCTCACGGACATTCGCATGGAGCGCTTCATCACCAACAACGACCGGGTGATGCGCCGCAGTTTTCCTTACCGGCTGGGCGGCTGGGCGGCGGCGGCGCTAATCGCGCTGACCGGAAACCGCCTGGGCTGGTTCCGCGGCATTTCGGCGCGCAAACTCTGCGGCGCCATTGGGCTGGCTTGCGCCCTGGGGGCCATGGCGGCGCAGCCCGAGGGCGGCCGGTTCGAGTCGCTCGGCATTCCCGTCCGCGTGGGCGGGCTCATGGGCTGCATCGTCGGCCCCAATGGTCGCGGCGGCGAGGCGCTCTACTTCAACTTCAACCAGGCCGGCGCGCCGCTCTTCCTCGTGCAGGTGGATCCTGATACCGGCGAGGCACGGCAGTTCACCGCGCCCCAGGGGCCGGGGGCGTGGGCTTTTATTGCCGGGCCGGATGAGAAGATTTACCTCGGCACATGGGACGGCGCGCTGATCCTGCGGTTCGACCCTCGCCAGCCCGACAAGGGCATCGAGGTCGTCGGCAAACCCTCGCCCACCGAGGACTACCTTTGGCAATTCGACCTCGGCAAGGACAGCAAGCTCTACGCCTGTACCTATCCGCACGCGAAGCTGGTGAGCTTTGACCCGGCAACCGGCAAGATGGAAGACCTGGGCCGCATGCACCCCACCGAGATGTACGCGCGCAGCCTCGCCGTCGGACCGAACGGCAAGGTTTATGTCGGCATTGGGACCACCCGGGGCGACCTCGTGGAATATGACCCTGCGACCCGCGCGCACCGGAGCATCCTGCCCGCGGGGCTGCACGGGGCCCCCACCTGGAGCACGGTTGCCGTGACGCGCCGGAGCGACGGCAACGTGTATGCCGCCTTCGGCACGAACCTGCTCCGCGTGGCGGACGAGTCGGTCACACCCGTCCGGGACGCGCCCGACTTGCCGCCGCTCAAGCTGCGCGACGGGCGCCTGGTGACGCGTTTCGACCGCGGCTCCTTCGCGCTGCGCGACGCGCGCGGCGGGCGGCTCGTCGAGCGCACGTTCAAGTACAGCGGCGCGGGCGATATGATCTTCGTGGTGGGAATCGGGCCCGGCGGCGCGGTTTACGGCAGCACTGCGCTGCCGATGGAAATCTTCCGCTTTGACCCCCGGGCGGGCCGGAGCGAACACCTTGGCGGGATGCCCGGCGGCGAGGTCTATTCACTGCTGGAACACGATCGCAAGCTCTACCTGTGCTATTACGGCGGCGCCGTGATGAATCTCTATGATCCGGCCAAGCCGTTCTGGAAATTCGGGACTGGCGCGGACTGCAACCCGATCAGCTTCGGTGGGGTGGGCGACGGGCACTTGCGGCCGCGGGCGATGATTCGGGGTCCGGGCGGGCTGATTTACATCGGCAGCGAGCCGCCCTACGGGCAACTGGGCGGCGCGCTGGCGGTCTGGGACCCGCGGCAGAACCGAACCATCGAGAACTACCGCGACGTGGTCACCAACCAGAGCATCGTCTCGCTGGCCTACGAGCCCGCCAGCGGCCTGATCTTCGGCGGCAGCGGCAACTGGGGCGGCGGCGGCACGCGCTCCGCCGAGAAGGAAGCCAGGTTCTTCGCGTTCGACCCGAAGCAAAAGCGCAAGGTTTTCGAGGCTGCCATTGTCCCGGGAGCGAGCAGTTACCCGGCCACAGCTGCCGCCGACGGCAAGGTATTCACCACGGCGGGCGACCGGCTGCTTGTCTTCGACCCGCAGACGATGCGGGCCGTGCGCACAAACAGCCTGCCCGGGCCGCAGGCTCAGATATCACTTGGCCAGCATCGCAGCGGGCTGCTGGTGGGGCTGACCAGCCAGGCGGTGTATGCGTTTGCCCCGGCAAGAGGGGAGGTCGTTCACACCGCCGCCGCGCCGGCGCACATCGGCTGCGGTTTCGCGTTGACCGACGAGGCGGTGTATTTCGGCTCCGGCCCGACGCTGTGGCGGTATTGGCTGCC
>CAZHEW010000075.1:0-10529 GCA_964531815.1 uncultured Verrucomicrobiota bacterium | reverse complement strand
GTACAAGGGGAGCACAAGGGATGCACGGCAGGAGCACGAGAGGCTGGAGCCTGAGTACCCGGCGAGCATCCCTGGTACACCCCTTGTACACGGCGTTCGGATGGCTTTATGGAGGCTGGGGATGCTCAGGTCGTTTGGCACCTGAAGGCGCACCGCAGGTGTTCCAGAGCCGCCCCTGTGTCAGTGCAAGCGAAAGTCAGGACTGGGGTTTGAAAAGCAGGCGCCTCGCCCCGCCGGTTTCATCGGGATTGGCAGGCGAGACGTTGTCGGGACTCGCAGGGCGAGGACGACTGCGCTACCTGGACGATACCCTGGTGGCGTGTTTCGCGGGCTTCAGGCGGACGGTAGTGAAGGCGTAGGGCTTGTAGGGGACGCTTACCGTGTCGCCGGACAGAGCGAGCTTCTGCTGGTTGACTTCGACGCCGTTGCAGAGGTGCGCTTCGCTGGCGCGGAAGGTCGGCAGCTTGAGTTGGGCTGCGCCGCTGCGCCCGGCGATTTCGCGCAAGCGCAGGATGAAGCCCTCGCCGTCCTCGGCTTGCTTGAGCGTGACCATCTCGATGTTCGGGGCGTCGCAGGCCAGGAAGGAGCCGCCGCGCGCGGGCATCGGCCGGCCCGCTTGCGAGATGGCTGCGGAGAAAGAGGACAGGAAGGGGTACGCGAGCACCGGGGTGCGGGTGTCCTGGTCGAACCGCGCGAGCTCCTCGCGCCCCAGGCCCCGCCCGCTGGTGATGGCGTAGCGGAAGACGAAGCGGCCGCCCTGCTGCGCGCGGTAGTTGGTGAACCAGTAGTTGTTCATCGCGTAGGAATAGACGTGTCCGTTCTTGATGGGGAGGTGCGCGAGCCATTTGCCGCGGTTGATGTCGGTGAGGGTCACCAGCGGCGCATCCGGCGTGGACCAGGCCACGGAGAAATCGCCGTCCTGGACGTGGACGAGGTTCTGCGGGGTGAACCACTCGCGGCACGCACCCGGCATCTGGTCCTGGTTGGGCCGGCACCATCCGTTTTGAATCTGGTATTCGAGCGCCGGGCTTTGCGCGGCAAACGGGAAGGCAAAATAGACGGCCTCCTTGGCGCGGATTTCGTCCTTCTCGACAGTGTTGACGATGTCCACGCGTTTGACGGCGTCGTAGAGCAGGTACTCGCTGATCACTTTGGGGGTATTTTTGGACTTCGTTTCGAGGGTGAGGCGCTGGCCCAGCGGCGTTTGGCGGGCCTTGGTGATCGTGGCCCGCTCCGGCTCGTGGATGGTGAGGTTGGCGGGCGGCGTGCCGAAGGTGAAGTTGAGGATCAGGGAGCCCTCGCCGCCGCTGACGTAAAGGTACTCGTTGAGCTTGTACGGCGCGGCGGTGTCGAGCAGCTCGCGATTGGCGCTCTTGTCGAAGAGGCTCTTGAGGCCGCCGGTCCTCGTGTCCGCCGTCAGGCGGTAGAACTGGTTTTCAATGGTGTCGCCCTCCAGCTTTTCGTTGCCCTTGTGCGCCGCCGGGTCGAGGCCGCGGATGGCGTAAGCCTTGTATCCCATCGCCGGCACGTCGCGCGCGACGAAGCGCACCCTGCGCCAGCCGTCCGTCTCGGTGTAGATGTCCATCGGCACGACCTTGTTGTCAGCCAGGTCCACGAGCTGTTCGCCGCTGCCGAGCTCGATTTCCAGCGGGGCGGTGCGCGGCCGGTTCTGCCAGTTGAAAGCGAGGATGCTGCTGCCGTCCACGGCGATTTGCTGGGCCAGGCGGTTGCAGCCGCGGGCGAAGAGGCTGCGGGCGTCGAGGTTGGCGCGGGTGGCGTAGCTTTCCTTGATTTCCCACTGGCGCTCGACGAACTGGCGTCCAGGCTGAGCGATGCTGTTGTGCGCGCCCCAGGTGTGCTCGTTGTAGAACATGACGTTGTTCCAGGCGCGGTGGAAATCCTGCGCCGGGTAGCGGTCCCGGGGCTCGAAGATGGACGCCAGCGCGGCGGCGGTCTCGGCGGCGGGCAGGACCCGCTGCGTCTCGCGGTTTAGAATCGTCGCCTTCATGGTCGAGCCGACGCCGTCCTCCCAGTAGGCGCCGCAGTCGCCGCGGTACACCGGCAGCTTGTCGGCGAAATGCGCCTCCACGTAGTTGAAGTAGTCGGCGTCGGTGGCGACGAGAATCTTCGGGAACTCGAATTCCCGGTTCCATTTCTCGATGGCCGGAGCCTCGCCGTGGGCGGGGATGGCGGCGTTGTCCACGTAGGCGCCGTAAATCATCACGGCGTCGGGCGCATAGTTGTCGCGGATGTAGCGCGCGAGGAATTGCGGCACGCTGCGTTTGAGGTACTCGACGCTCGAGATGCCGCCGCCCCACCCCGGGCCGGTGAGGCGCTTGAGCTGAACGTAGCTGCGGGCGTACCACATGAAGATGCGTTCGCCGTTGAGGCCCTCCCAGTAATAGGGCGAGTCCTCGTTAAGATCGCTGTTGTGCAGGATCGGGGCGCGGGTCTGGTTGGCGCCGTTGGAGAAGGCCTTCACGCCGGCGTCGCGCAGGAGGGTGGGCAGAAACCACGAGTGCGACGGCGCGTCGGTGAGGCAGGCGAAATCGAAGTCGCTGCCCTCGGCGCGATGCAGCCGGTGGGTGAAATACAGCGCGCGGTAGAGCTCCTCGCCCGTGCAGAGGCCGGTCATGAGATTGAGGTAAAGCACGTTGATGCCGATCCGGTCGGCGCGGGCGTAGTCGAAGAACCGCTTGCAGAACGGCGCGGTGCGGCAATCCATGTAGTTGTCCACGAGCCAGGACGTCTCGAAGTTGAACTTGTAGAACGGGTGCTGGCCGAGGATTTCGAGCACGGCGTCGGTGTTGCGGTTGTCCAGCTCGTTCACGTGCGGTTGCAGATCGGTGTAGCCGACGTCGTTGTGGACCTTGGGACAGACGAACACCTTCCACTGCTTGGCCGCCTTGACGGCGTGGGTGTTCCGAAGGACCTGGCCGGCGAGGGAGACTTCGAGGTTGACCTGGCCGGCCACCGCCGTCGCCGGGATTTCGATAGGCTCCACCCACAGGCCGAAGTCGTATCCGGCGTTTGTTAGCGTGGCGGTGATGGTCTGTGTGCCGAGCTTCACCGTCGCGGGGGCGCGGTCGAACCGCTGCTGGAACGGCACGACCAAATCACAGATTTCCCGCAGTCTGGCGTCGTGCTTGCGGTAGAAGATGGTGGGCTCCAGCCGCGGCGCGGCGTCGGGGGCGGCGGCGGCGGGCTGAAAGGTGATCGCGTCGTAGCTGAGGGTGCCGAGGCCAAGCGGGATCAGGGCGAGCTTATTGTCCCTGGCGCGCAGCCACGCGGCGTCAATCGGCACAACCAGGTGCTGCCTGGCCATCAACATCTCGTTGCCTTCCTCGCCCCAGGTGCTCTTCTTTGCCACGGGCTGGATCGGGAAGATGCCGGTCTTGTCGTTCATCATGACCTTAAACTGCCTCGGCGCGCCGGAATGGTAGATCAGGTCCAACACGAGCTCGTAGCGCCCCTGCGGCGCTTCGGCCAGGTCGAAGACGATGCGGTAGGGCTTTTCCGAGACCTTGCCATCCCATTCGGCCGACCCGGCCTGGCTGCCGGCGAAATCCTTGCTAACGACGCTCTGGCCGACCGTGAAGGTCAGTTCCGCCCGGCCGCCGGGGGCGAATTCCATGGCCGCGCCGTCGGGTGTGCCGATGGTCCAGAGAGCAGCCGGCGCCGCGGGCGCCAGCGCCGCGCCGGCAAGCGCAAATGCGAGCGCAAACAGTCGGTTCATACCAAGTCGCGATAGAACTCGGCGGGACTTTCCAGGCGCCCCTCTCCCTGCCCTCTCCCCACAAAGTGGGGCCGCAGGCCGGGAGAGGGGAACATGCTGCTGGTTCATGCGAGCTGGTATTGCTGAGTATGCAAGGTTCGATTTCATGATTGGTTATTCATGCCACTGGCTTGGTGCGGCCGAGGTAGAAGTATCAATGGCGGCCTCGCTTGCGCAAGAACCAAACGAGTGCCGCACCGGCAAGAGTCAACAAGGTCGTTGCCGCCAGGATCGCCAGGGCCAGAGGCGCCCGGCCGCGCGGCGCAGCCTCCGCCGCGGCGGGCTCTGACCGTGCCGGCGGTTGGAAGGTCGCTTTGCGCGAGTGCGGGTCCAGTTGGGCGAGCTGCGGCTGGCCGCCGTTAACGTAGGTCACCTGCGTCAAGTGCGATGCGCTGGTGAGCGCGGGCAGGTCGGTTTCGACGGTCAGCGGCACCCGGCGCGCGTCCACCTTGTAGTGCGCGCGCAACCGGACGTGATGCCCGCTCAGGTCCGGGTCCATGCCCGCCGTCTCCGGGCGCAGCGCGGTCTGCCCGGCGCTCAGCTTGAGCGCGGCGACGACCCGATCGGCCACGGCCTGCCCATGCGCGGCCAACTCGGCGAGGTCCAGCTCGGCGTCCTTGTTTTCGTCCACCTCCGGCATCAAGGTGAGCTCGAACGGATTGAAGACCAATTCCAGGTGCAGGTAATCCGCCTCCGGGACCAGCCGCAGGTAACTAATGGGCAAGGTGTGCGCCGCGGCGGTGAGCGCAAGAATCGTGAGGCCAGCCGCCAGGCGGCAGCCCAGTATAGCCGGCAGACCGGGGCGCGACTTCATGCGTATCGGCGGCCATTGTGTGGACGGTGCGGCAGACTGCAAGCCAAAGACCTGCTTCAGGGCAGGAAATCGGCTGCTTCGCTCATTTGAGGGGGATTTAGAACTGGGGCAGGCGCAGCTTGCTCTTGCTCGGTCAGGTTCCCGGGGCAGTTGGGACTGGCCGGGGCGGCCCAACTGATCCTCCTCATTCGCACCTGCACCGAAAAGGGCAAAACCACCACGGCCCGCACCGACTTGGTCACCAGCCGTCCAGCCAATCAACTCAGCCCTTCGCAGATCCTGTGCCTGCGCCGCGGCCAATGGGGCATCGAGGCCACCTGCCATCAACGGCTGGACGTCAGCCTGCACGAGGACCAATCCCGCGTCCGCAGCCTCAGCGGCGTAGCCGTCCTGGGCCTCCTCTCCAGACTCAGCTTGGCCCTCTTTCAACACGACTCTCAGCGCCCCAACCGGTCCGCGACAAAGCCTGCCCGGTCTGGTCATTCCGATTCATCCGACGGCCCAGACCCATGCCGGTTCTCTTCCGAGAGCGTTGTTTGCCACCTTGAACCTTCACCCCCAGAGCATCCCGCACAATTTGGCTTGGAGACGCGCGTCCTACTTCATCGCATCAAAGGTCTTCTGCAGTATCTGCCAGTCCTTGAGGCCCGCAAACCGTGCGCGGGCTTGTTGATTCAGGGCGGCTTCCTGCTCGTTCTTGGTCGGCTTGTTGACCCGGTAAAGGATGCCGAAGAAGCCGGGGAACGGTTCGTTGGCGAGCAGGTAGGCGGCGGCCTCGTTGGTCACGTCGTGGCCAGCGGGCACCGTGTTGAAGGCGCCGCCCTTGCGCGGGTTGGCAGCATCGAAAACGCCCGGGGCAAACTCCACACACTCGCTCAGGCATTCGATGAAACTGAAGCCGTCGTGGTCCAGGGCGGCTTCCATCATTTGGAGCAAGTGATTGGGATTGGTGCTCGTGGTCCGGGCAACGAAGGTGGCGCCCGCGGCAATGGCTTGCTTGGCCGGATTGATCGGATAATCCACCGCGCCGCCGACATCGGTTTTGCTCTTGAAGCCCCGAGGGGACGTCGGCGAGGTCTGCTTTTTGGTCATGCTGTAGACCCAGTTGTCCATCGCCACACAGGTGAGCCGGATGTTCTTGCGGGCGGTATGGGTGAAATGATTGCCGCCGATCGAGAACAGGTCGCCGTCTCCGGCGAAGACGAACACGTGGAGGTCGGGCCGGGAAAGCGACATGCCGCTGGCGAAAGGCAGCGCCCGGCCGTGGATGTAGTGCGCGCCATAGGCCTGGACAAAATAGGGGAAACGGCTGGCACAACCGATGCCCGAGACGGTGGCAATCTTCTCCTGCCAGAGCTTGCGCTTCTCGACGAGCTTGAAGAAGAGCGCGAGCACGGAGAAGTCGCCGCAGCCGGGGCACCAACTGGGATGATCGGCGGCGAGCTGTTTCTTCGTCAGGCCCTGGCGCTCGGCGGCGGCCGGGGTGGCCGGCATGCCAGCCTGGGCAGGGTTGGGGGGGGGCGTGGGTGCGGTCATAGCTTAAGCGGGGCGACCGGCGCCGGCCGGTTCCTGGCGCGGGCCGGTGGTGAGATCGGCGCGGGCGCGTTCGAGGATCTCCCGGACTTTCCAGGTCAGGCCGTCGGTCTTATTGATGCCGCGGATGGTCGGCAGGCAATAGCGCGCTCGCAGCAACCCGGCCAACTGGCCGTAGCCATAGAGCCCCTCGTCGTTCATTTCCACCACGCGGATGGCCTCAAAACCGGCAAGAATCTTCTCCAGCCCCGGCGGCAACGGGTTGAGGTATTTGAGGTGCAGGGCCGAAACCCGCGCCCCCGCCGCGCGGGCGCGGTCCACTGCCTCGCGAATCGGGCCCCGCGTCGAGCCCCAGCCCACCAGCAGCAGCGCGCCTTCGGGCGGGCCATAGACCTGTGGAGCCGGCAACGTGGCGGCCAGTGCTTGGAGCTTCCGGCGCCGTTTGGCTGTCATCTCGCTGTGCAGCCACGGCGAGGCGGTCGGATGCCCATACTCGTCATGTTCCAGTCCGCCGGCAATGGGGTAGCGGCCGCTCAGGATTGGCGTGCCGGGCACCACCCGGCGCGTGACGCCATTGGGCGCCGACAGGTCGTAGGGCTTGTAATCGGCCACTGGCGTCAGGTCGGGAGAGATGTCCTGGCAGAGCTTCTCCAGGTCGGGCTCGCCAAAGGCCTCGACGCGCGCGGCGATCGCCTGGTCGCTCAGCAGGAACACCGGCACATTGTACTGGCGCGCGAGGTTGACCGCCTCTATGGCGGTGTAGAAACACTCCTCGACATCCGCCGGGGCGAGCACGACGCGCGGGGCGTCCCCGTGGCTGCCGTAGCAGGCGAGGTTCAGATCCGACTGTTCGACCTGCGTAGGCAGGCCGGTGGAAGGGCCGCCCCGCTGGATGTTGATTACCACCAGCGGCACCTCGGCCATCACCGCCCAGCCCAGCGACTCCATCTTGAGCGAAATGCCCGGCCCGCTCGAGCCGGTGACCGCGACCCGCCCGGCATAACTGGCGCCGTTGGCCATGGAAATGGCGGCCATCTCGTCTTCGCATTGGACAAAGGTGCCACCGTAGCTGGGCAGCTCGCGCCGCAGGATCTCCATCACGTCGGACCACGGGGTGATAGGATAGGCGGCGCCGAAGCGGACGCCGGCGGCGATCAAGCCGTAAGCCAGCGCCTCGTTGCCGTTCATCACCACCTGGCGGCGCTGCTGGCCCTGGCTCTCGACAAACTTGAAGGTCTCCAGGAGATTGCCGAGGGAGTAGTTGTAACCGGCCCGAAACGCGGCCAGGGCGTTTTGGCGGACCCGCGCGTCCTTGCTGCCGAACCGCTCGCCGACCAGCCCCGCGAGCTTCCCGCTGTCCAGGTCAAAGACCCGGGCGATCACCCCCAGGGCGAACAGGTTCTTGCCTTTGTCCGTCGTGGTGCCTCCGATGGCCTCGATTGTGAGGCTGGAAATGGGAATCCCCACATGATGATACTGCGGCTGCCACGCCGCGTTGGGCTCCACGTGGTCCGAGTCGTAGAGCACAATCCCCCCCTGCTTGAGCGAGGCAATGTGTTCCTCGTAGGAATGTTGGTAGAAAGCCAGCAGCACGTCCGCCTCGTCGCCCGCGCTCAGCACCTCTCCGGAACCAATGTGCACCTGGAAAATTGAAGGCCCCCCCGAGATCGTCGAAGGGATCGTCATGAAGGTCATCACATCCTGGGCGCTGCGGCCCGCCAACCGCGCCAGCAGCCCCCCCATGGCCTGGATGCCGTCCTGTGAGTTGCCCGCGATGCGGATGACGGCATCGGAGATCTTCGACACCTGCGGCCCGCGGCCATTGGCCGGCGCGGCTCTCTTTGGCTCGCTCATATTAGAACACTATCCCCCCGCTCCCGCCTGTCAAAACTTAACGCGCCGCCCCTTCAGCGCAGCGCCGCCAGCGCATCCGTGAAGTCCTCGGGCTGCGGCGCCTCGAAGCTCAGCCGCCGGGCGGTGCGCGGGTGAACAAAGGCGAGCCGATGGGCGTGCAGCATCTGGCGCGGAGCGGTGTAGCCGGTCAGGTCAGTCAGGCGCTGGTTCGGCCGGTTTCCATAGACCGCATCGCCCACCAGTGGAAAGCCGATGAACTGGAAATGCACGCGCACCTGGTGCGTCCGGCCGGTGTGCAAGACCGCTTCAGCCAGGGTCGCCCCGCGCAGACGTTCGAGCACCCGGTAGCTCGTGCGGGCCTCGCGCCCCAGGTCCTCGTTCACCGCCATGCGCTTGCGGTGCGACGGGTGCCGGGCAATGGCGGCCTGTATCTCGCCCCGGTCGCGCGGCAGCTCGCCGCAGAGAATGGCGTGGTAAATCTTCTCCACCTTGCGGGTCGCAAACTGGGCGCAGAGCGCCAGGTGCGTCTCGTCATTCTTGGCCACCACGAGGCACCCGCTGGTTTCCTTGTCAAGCCGGTGGACGATGCCCGGGCGGGCGACCCCGCCAATGCCGCTCAACTGCCCCGCGCAATGATGCAGCAAGGCGTTGACCAGCGTGTGTTCTTCGTGGCCCGCCGCCGGATGCACCACCAGCCCCGGCGGCTTGTTGAGCACCAGCAGGACTTCGTCCTCGAACAACACCTCCAGCGGCATCTCCTCGGGTTGCGCCTCGGCGGGGCGGGCGTCGGGCCAGCACACCTCGACTTGTTCCCCGGCCCGCGGGGCATGGGTCGGCTTGACGGTACGCCCGTTGACTCGGATATGGCCCTGCCCGATCAGCCGCTGTATCGCGCCGCGCGAGACGGCGGGGAACTTCTGCCGCAGGTAAGTATCCAGCCTTCCCAGCGGAAGCGAGTGCTCCACGGTCAGGACTTCAGTGCGGGCGGGCATGGCGGAAAGTCCCGGTCAGTCAGGTCCCGGCTCACTCGGCCGCTCGTTTGGCGGGGGCTGCTCCGCTGCGCCTGGCTTGGCGGTCGTTGAGCCAGGTGATGAGGAACACCAACCCCACACCGGTGCAAATGGCGCTATCGGCCACATTGAACGCGGGAAACCCGATCTCCCGGCCGCCCCGCTCCGTGTAGAAGTAGATGAAGTCAATCACATGTCCGGCGTGCAGCCGGTCAATGAGGTTCCCCACTATCCCGCCGAAAATCAGCCCGAAGGCGATCTGGCTCAGCGGCTTGCTGTAGTCGAAAAGATGGCGGCTCAGAAACAGCGCCAGCAGCGCGGCGATGGCCACGCCGGCCAGCAATTCGTTGTTGCCCCGGAACAGGCTCCAGGCCGCGCCGGTATTGCCCCAGTGCACGAACTTGAAGAAGCCCTCAATGACCACTTTCTCCTGCGCGTAGCCGAGAAAGCGGAGCACAAACTGCTTGGTTAACTGGTCCAGCCCGATCACCAGCATGGCGACCAGCGCAATGCGGCAGTTCGGGGCTCCCAGAGACCTACTCAACAAGCTCATTCCAGAAATGACCGGCCCAATATAGCCCGATGCCCGCCCCGGAAACAACACCAAACACTTGCCGGTTGACCTCGTCCCGCATGGTTGGCAGCATCCGGTGATCGTCATGCCGTCGCCGCTCAAAATCTCGGTCGTCACGCCCAGCTTCAACAGCGTTCACACGATTCGCGCAACAATCGAGAGTGTCGCGCAGCAGGACTACCCTCACGTCGAGCACCTCGTCATGGACGGCGGCTCGGCGGACGGCACCCTGGGTATCCTCAAAGCCTATCCCCGCCTGCTCTGGGTGTCTGAAAAGGACGAGGGCCATTATCACGCGATGGACAAAGGAACGCGCCAGGCCTCCGGGGACGTCGTCGCCATTCTCAACGCGGACGACTGCTACCGGCCGGGGGTGCTGCGGGAAGTCGCGGCTGCCTTTGAATCTCATCCCGACTGGGACGCCTTGTTTGGCGACATTGTGTTCGTTGATGGCGAAGGCCGGGAGATCTTCCGGCGCGAGGAGGCGGGGTTTGATGCGCAGATCATCCGCTTCGGGCATAACACCGTCAATCATCAGACCCTGTTCCTTAAGCGAGCGGTTTACCTGCGGCTCGGCGGCTACCGCTACCGGGAGTTTAAGAATTGCTGCGACTACGAGTATGTCATGCGGTTGATCCGCGCCGGCTGTCGCATCGGCCACATCCCCGTGCATATCGTCAACTACCGCTACCACGAGCACGGCCAGTCGGCGGATCTGCGGGTGCGGGCCAATATGGCCAGGGAATCAGCCGTCATCCGCAAGGAATACGGCGTGCCCGGCGGGGTAGTCGGCAAAGCCCTGCAGACATACGCCCGGTTCAAACGCCAAGTCGAAAAGCTCTTCATCCTCGGAAAATGCGACCTGATCCCCGGCGGGCTGCATCTCAAGCGGCACCTTCGGGCCAAGACCTCATTCTCCTCCAACATCGGGGTGGATAAGCTTTAGATAGGTCTCCTCCAGCAACTGCC
>CAZHEW010000074.1:0-10703 GCA_964531815.1 uncultured Verrucomicrobiota bacterium | reverse complement strand
ACCTCTATCCGAGCCAATAAAAAACTCCCAGAAGATCCCGGAAGAGGCAAAAAAACAAGGTTTCTCACCGATTTCCCCAGCCGAAGCGCTCAGTTATCGGCCAATATACAAAGAACGACTTCCCAATGACATTGGTGGCCGGAAAGTCTCCCCAGGCCCGAGAGTCCAGACTGTTCATAGTGTTATCCCCCATTACCATAAAGTGATTCGGGGCAACAAGAACCCCTTCAGGCTTGCCGTTAAAGTAAGGCGCAAGATGCGGGGAGTTTACGTGGCCCGAATAGCGACTGTCACGAGGCGGCTCCTTCGGGTCAAAGGAATAGACATTCTCAAAGTGCGGAGTAGATGCATCCAAGCGCTTCCCGTTGATGATCAGGTGTCGATCATCGCCGAATTGAACTTGTTCGCCCCCCATCGCTACCAAGCGCTTAATGTAAAACTGATCCTGCGGCAAACCTTCAATGCCCTTGGTTTCAAATACGAGGATTTCGCCGCGTTTCGGCCTGCGAAAGTTGTACGTCATCCGGTCTACGAACAAGTGATCGCCGGCATCAACACGGAGTTTCACAACATCTTCGCCTTTCTGAAAGTCGTGCGCACGGCTGAGCAGCCCGGCCCTTTCCTCCAGCGTCGATGCGCCATAATCAGGCGGAAACCAGAGGGTGAAGGTCTTTCCACCAATGGAGACCTTCTGCCAGATATTGAAGATCAGGATTCGGAACGGACGCCCAACCGCTTGCAGCGGGCCATCCTCTTTTGCCGCCAAGTGGAGATAGGAGACTCCCCTGAACCATTCACACGCTCGCTGCCAACCGGAAGGGATCACGAGGTTTGCCAAGGCCGCTTCCTCGGCAGCGGGATCCCGGCCGCGGCTAAAGTCAGGCACTGAAGTAACGCCGTAAAGTGTTGGCTGCATGGAGCCGGTAGGAATCTTGAACGGCTGAAGGAAAAAGGTGCGGATGCCCATGGCAACAGCCAAGGCGACAAGCAAAACCTCGACATTCTCGCGCCAGGCAGCATTGGGATAGGGCTTGAGCCATTTGTTGGCTGCCTGCTCGATCTTCTTCATTTGCTCTTCCAACGCAGGCTTGTCCGCAGTTTCGGCAGTTCGCTCACAACTACCGATAGCGGCCTTCACAGCCTCGATTGCTTGCGTAGACAGAATGTCCCGCTGGTGGTTGAGGATCTTCTGGACGTGCTTGCGCGTGGCAGTAGCCTGGCGAACCGTCCTGTGGAAAAACCAGCGGGCCAGGTTTCTCATTGATGAGTGTGGCTTCTTTGGCACCGGGAGATTTGGCCCGCCCGCCGTGCTCTGTTGCTGCTTAGCCTTCGGCTTTTCCGCTTTGCCCATACGCTATGCTTTTAGTACTTCGATAAAGGCCTCCTGGGGAATGTTCACCGAGCCAAAGGACTTCATGCGCTTCTTGCCTTCCCTTTGCTTTTCCAGGAGCTTGCGCTTGCGCGTGATGTCTCCGCCGTAGCATTTGGCGGTTACATCTTTGCGTAATGCGCCCACGGTCTCGCGGGCGATAACTTTGCCGCCGATGGCGGCTTGGATGGCAACTGCGTACTGCTGGCGGGGAATGACTTCCTTGAGCTTCGCGGCGAGGGCGCGTCCCCGGCCCTCCGCTTTGTCACGGTGCACGATGCAGGAAAACGCGTCCACCACTTCGCCGTTCACAAGCATGTCGAGCTTGACCATGTCTGATTCCCGATATCCAGCGTGCTCGTAGTCCATCGAGCCATAGCCGCGGGTAATGCTTTTGATGCGATCATGGAAGTCAATCAATATCTCGTTGAGCGGCATCAAGCCCGTAAGCATCACACGGCGTGAGTCCAAGGTCTCCGTGTGGTCCACAGCGCCGCGTTTGTCGGTAATCAATGCCATCATATCACCAATGTATTCGTTCGGACAGATGACGAAGGTCTTGACCATCGGCTCTGCGATGCTTTTGATGTAAGTCGGCTCCGGCAGATACGCAGGATTGTCAATTTGCTTCAACGTGCCGTCGGTGAGCGTTATGTGATAGATGACGCTCGGGTACGTCGCGATGATGTCCATGCTGTATTCGCGGCGCAAGCGCTCCTGGACGATCTCCAAATGCAGCAGGCCGAGAAATCCGCAGCGGAAACCAAACCCCAGGGCTGCCGAAGTCTCGGGCTGGTATGCAAAAGCCGAGTCGTTCAACTGCAACTTGGCTAGGTTGCTCTTGAGGTGCTCGTAGTCTGCGGTGTTGATCGGATAGATTCCGCTAAACACCATAGGATGGATTTCCTTGAAACCCGGCAACGCCGTCGATGGGTGCCGCGCGTCGGTGATGGTGTCTCCTAGCTTCACCTCCTGCGGGCTCTTGATATTGGCTGTAAGGTAGCCGGTCTCACCGATTTCGAGCAACTCGCGCGCGTAGGGCTTCGGATTGAAACTGCCGACTTCTTTGACCTCCACATTCTTGCCGGAATGGAGCAGTTTGACCTGCATCCCCGGCTTCAGCTCGCCATTGAAGACGCGTACGTGAGTCACCACGCCCTTATAGGTGTCGAAGTAGCAATCGAACCCGAGCGCTTGAACGGAGGGCGCGCCTGTCGGTTTCGGGGGGGGGATCCGCTCCACAATTGCCTCGAGAATCTCCTCGATGCCGATGCCCTCTTTGGCGCTGGCCAGAATGGCCGAGTCGCCAGGGATCGCCAGGATATCCTCCAATTGCCGTTTCGCCTGCGCGACATCGGCGTGCGGCAAGTCAATCTTGTTGATGATGGGGATGATGGTGAGGTTCTGCCTCATTGCCAGGTGCACGTTGGCCACTGTCTGAGCCTCGACTCCCTGGGCGGCATCAACGATGAGTAATGCCCCTTCGCAGGCGCTCAAGCTGCGGGAAACCTCATAAGAGAAATCCACGTGGCCAGGCGTATCAATCAGGTTCAACTCGTAGGTCTCCGCGTTCCTGGCCTGGTAGAGCATGGTCACCGGGTGCGCTTTGATGGTGATGCCGCGTTCCTTCTCCAGATCCATGGAGTCCAGCAATTGGTCCTCCATCTCGCGAGTGGTGATGGTGCCCGTCCGGTGCAGCAGCCGATCCGAAAGCGTTGTCTTCCCATGATCAATATGGGCGATGATGCTAAAGTTTCTAATATGCGCTGCGTCCATCTTCAAAAAAGCAGACCCGGGCCGTCAGATTCCATTCAGGAAGGAGACACTGCTCCTTTCGCGGTCAAACACCTGTCTCGGTTCACCGAGAGAGCGGGCTTCAGGTCTGAACAGGATACCAGCATCGGGCTTGAAGGAAAGCAAATTCAGCGTTCCCCGTTGTGCTTGAGCAGCACCCCATTGGATGGCGACCCCTGCCCTGACGCCATGCCCCCCCCCCACGATTGGACACGAGGCAGGCTTTTCAGCGCGCCGCAGCGCCCGCAATGCTCAGCGTCAGCTCAATGATGTCCGAAACCTTCTCCTCCATCTGGCCCGGCATTATACCGAAGTCGCTGCGGTGAATGCTGAAGTTGGCTCGGATCACCAGCAGATCGCCATTCTGGTTCGGAACGCGCTGACCGAGCTTGTTCTTCAGGTACGTGAGCTTCACCGGCACGGTGATTTCCTTCGAGATGCTTTTAAGACGAAACGTTCCGGTTACGTCGGCGGTGGTGGTATCACCTTGTCTCTTGATGTTCTTGAGCTCCTTCGCTTCGAAAGAAATCTCGGGGTGCTTGGCCGCATCCAGCCATTTGGCGCCGAGCATGTGCTCCTGCTGCATCGGGTTGCCAACGTGGAGAGAGGAGGTGGCGACGATGATCCTGCCCTTAGTGGCAGCAGGAGCCGCCGGGTCGAACGTGACCGTGCCGGAAATGCCGGTGGCATTTCCGCTGATGGCCTCTAGCGGCGCATCGAGCTTAAAGGCGGCGTTATTCACGCCCTTCGGGTCTTTGAAATCGAAGCTTTGCGGTGCGGCCAGCACGTGCCCATACATACAGGCGCACGCGATAAGGAAATAGTGCAGTCTGATTTTCATATATTGTGTAGTTGCTCTCATGCCTGGTTTGAGTCCTGGGATCAAGGGTTGCGGAAAAGAAACGAAGCCCCCGCCAGGAGTCCCGAGCCCAACAAGGCTGCTCCGAGAAAATCAACGCCCGGCACAAATCGTTTCTGGTAGTCATCAACCGTAATGCCGGTTACTTCGTCCGTTCGCTGGACTGGGACGGTTGTCTTAGTCCAGCCACGGTTCGCTCCTCTGGCACCCCATAACGCGAGGGCAGCTAATAGCAGGACCACGGCGGCTATGCGCAAGGCCATTTTGCTCATTTGCACGCGCGAATATAGTGCACCCGCGCACCACAAGCAAAGAGGAAGCGTGTTGGCTGAACCAGCGGCACAAGTGGGTTACGCTACAATCCACCCGAGGTGTCAATTTGGTATCGGGCGTGTGAATTCAGCAAGGCTGCGGTGAAAGCCGCTCGCTCTTCATAAGACGCAATGACTGGAGAGGGTACGCTCTCCCTCACGGTCGCAAAGTATGACGGCAGTGGTAGAATAAGGCCGATGCCATTCCCGGTTTAGACCTGTCGGGTCAACTGAACGCCCAGTTTAAGCAACTTCTGCACGGTGGCAGTGGACTTGGCTTCTGCGTAGATGCGCAGGATAGGTTCGGTGCCGGAGCCGCGCAGCATGAGCCACGAGGCGTCCCGGGCGATAAACTTCACGCCATCGTAGGTCTTGACATCGGCCAGCTGCGAGCGCAACAGCCTGAGTGGCGGATTCTGCTTCAGGAAGTCCATGAGCGCGGCGCGCTTCTCGAGCGGGAACCGCGTGTCAATGCGCCCATACTCGTGGGGCCCGAATTGCTTGACCAGCCTGGCCAGAAGCTTGTGGACCGAGACGCGCTCGGTCGCCAGCAGCTCAAGCAACATCAGGCCGGCGGCGATGCCGTCGCGTTCAGGGATATGGCCAGGAAACCCAATGCCACCGCTCTCTTCGGCGCCGAGCAGCACTCCTCCCTTAATCATTTCGGCAGCGATATACTTGAAGCCGACTCCCGTTTCGGTCAACTCAAGTCCGTAGGCTGCGCACATGGCGTCCATCATGGATGTGGTGTTGAGCGCTTTGACCACCTGTCCCTTCATCTGCCGGTTAACGATCAAATGGTGTAACAGCAGGCAGATGATCTGGTGGGTGGTGACGTAACTGCCCCGGCCATCCATGCCTCCGACGCGGTCCGCGTCGCCATCGGTGACGAGACAGATGTCGTGCGGGTGCTGCCTCAGAAAAGCGGAGCTGCGCGCGTAGTTCTGCTTGATGGGCTCCGGATTGATGCCGCCAAAGAAGGCATCATGCCGCGCGTTCAGCGTAGTCACCCGGCACGTGGTCCCGGCGAGCAACTCCTCGAAACAGCCGGCGCCCACGCCGAAAAGGGCTTCATGGGCGAAGCGCAATCCGGACTTGGCGATCCGCTTGAAGTCCACCAGCCGTTTGATGGCCTCGTAATGAGCAGGCCGTATGTCTTTAACCCTGATCTGCCCGGCTCTGACCGCGTCGGCCAAAAGCCTGGTTCTAACGGGGGCCTTATCCAGGAAGGTTTCGACCGCTGCGCATGTCGCAGGGTCGGCCGATCCGCCATAATGAGACTTTAGCTTGAAGCCGTTGAAGGACGGCGGGTTGTGACTGGCGGTGATCATCACGCCGCCAATAGCACGTTGGTCTTTGACCGCATACGAAACTGATGGCGTGGGCGTCGGGCAAGGTGTCAAGATAACCTGAAAGCCGTTGCCCGCGAAGACCTCGGCGCTGCGGGCGGCGAAGGCGTCCGACAAGAAGCGGCGGTCGTAGCCGACGACGACCTTCTTCTCCGTGCCGGGCAAGAGATTTGCGCTCCAGTAATCGGCGCTTGCCTGCGCTACGCGCGCAACATTGCCGAAGGTAAACTCGTCGGCGATAATTGCCCGCCAACCGTCGGTTCCAAACTTGATACTCATAAATTGCAGTGCCGCTGTCCCGTCAGGATGTTTTCCCCGCCAGGGCCGGCTCCGGGCGCAAGGACGCCGTTTGGCGGGGCGCTGCCCCGGCAGCCTCAGCAACCTGGCGCATCTTCCTCACCGCCGCGCGAAGGTTTGGCCGGCCAAAGAGAGTGCTGCCGCTAATAAACACATCGGCTCCGGCCTGGGCACATTCGGCGGAGGTCTTGAAATCAATGCCACCATCCACGCCGATCTTGAAGCCCAAGGCATTCTCCCGCCGCCAGGCATGCGCTTTTTGAATCTTGGGCAGGGTCTCGTAGATGAAAGACTGCCCGCCAAAGCCCGGATTCACAGTCATGACCAGCAGGAAGTCAATCTGCTCCAGGTAAGGCTGCACCAGAGAGATGGAGGTCGGCGGGTTGACCACGAGCCCCACCTTGCAGCCCAGCGATCTAATCTTCCATAGCAACGGGGTCACGGCTTCGCCCAGTTCCACGTGAATGTCAATCTGGTTCGCACCCGCCCGCGCAAACGGTTCAAGCAGAATCTCAGGCTTCGAACACATCAGGTGCGCGTCGAAGAACAACTTCGAGAGCGGGCGAAGCGCCTGCACCACCGCCGGGCCAAACGAAATGTTCGGCACAAAATGGCCGTCCATAATATCCAGGTGCACCCATTCGGCGCCGGAGGCATTCACCCGTCTAACCTCGCGGGCGAGCCGGCCAAAGTCCGCACCTAACACTGACGGTGCTATAATCATGACCAAAAGCCTAATAAACGACCGCGCAAATGTCGAATGAGGAATTCCCTGCCTGGGGGCCCCGGAACAGTTCTAATCCCCGGAGAAATGCAGAGGGACCAAGCACCACCTCCCCGGTCGGCTTCCACCACCGCCGAGAGCGAGGTAACTTGCGAAGCTTTACGCGGTCGCCGGTGCCGGCGTGCCTAGTCCGGGCAGCTTCGGAGGGGCCGGCTTGACAGGATTCTCTGGCAGCGGAGTGCCGGCTGGCGCGCCTCGCGGGGGTTCGACCTCTGGCGCCGGCGGCGGAGCTGTGAACTTGCCGGTCTGCACAATTTCCTCAACTTGTTGCCCGTCCAGGGTTTCGTAATCGAGCAGCGACTTGGCAATGAGTTCCAGCTTGGCCAGATTGGTTGTCAGGATGTCCTTGGCCGTTTGATAAGCGGTGTCAATGATCCGCTTCACTTCGCCGTCAATCTCCTGCGCGGTAAACTCGCTATACACTTTCGCGCGCGAGACCTCGCGCCCAAGGAAAACAAATTCGTCGTCGTCCCCGTATTGAACCATGCCCAGCCGGTCGCTCATGCCCCATTGGGTAACCATTGCCCGGGCCATGCTCGTTGCCTGCTGAATATCTCCCGCAGCGCCGCTGGAAATGTCGCCCGAGACAATCTCCTCCGCGATGCGGCCGCCCATCATCACGGCAATCATGTCCAGCATTTCCTTCCGCCGCCGATTCAGAACATCCGTCTTCGGCAACGACATTGTCGCACCGAGAGCCTGACCCCGCGGAATGATGGTGACCTTGTGCAGTGGATGAGTGTGCTGCAAAACCACGTTTAGCAGCGCGTGTCCAGCTTCGTGCCAGGCGGTAAACTTCTTCTCCTCGTCTGTCATGGCCAGGCTGCGGCGCTCGCGGCCCCAACGCACCTTGTCCCGAGCCTCCTCAAGTTCTTGCATGCCGACAGCCTTCTTGTTGGTGCTGGCCGCCAGTAACGCCGCCTCGTTCAAAAGGTTGGCCAGTTCTGCACCCGAGTAGCCCGGCGTGCCCCGTGCGATGACAGACAGGTCAACGGCAGGCGACAGCTTCACGCTCTTGGCGTGGACCTTCAAGATGGCCTCGCGCCCGCGGACATCCGGCAGGTTGACAGTGACTTGGCGATCAAACCGGCCTGGACGCAGCAGGGCAGGGTCCAGCACATCCGGTCGGTTAGTCGCGGCGATGATGATAATGCCCTCCTGGGTGTCAAAACCGTCCATCTCAACCAGCAGCGCATTCAACGTCTGCTCTCGCTCATCGTTGCCACCGCCGAGCCCGTGCCCGCGGCTCCGCCCCACCGCGTCAATTTCGTCAATGAACACCAGACAGGGCGTGTTGCGGCGCGCCTGCTCAAACATGTCCCGCACACGGCTTGCGCCGACGCCAACGAACATCTCCACAAAGTCCGACCCGCTGATGCTGAAGAATGCGGCATCCGCCTCGCCCGCAATGGCCTTAGCCAGCAGCGTCTTGCCCGTGCCTGGCGGGCCGATCATCAATACGCCTTTGGGAATCCGCCCCCCGAGACGCTGAAACTTCTTCGGGTCCTTGAGAAACTCGACCAATTCGGACACCTCCTGAATGGCTTCCTCCACGCCGGCGACGTCTTTAAAGGTGGTCTTGTTGCGCTCTTTGGCCAGCAAACGCGCCTTGCTCTTGCCGAAGCTAAGCGCGCCTTTGCCCGCCATCTTGATCTGCCGGATAAAGAAGAAATAAATCAGTGCCGCTATCACCAGGAACGGCAGAATGCTCAGCATGAAACTGAACAGCATGGTGTTTGGCTCGCGCGGTTCGAACTGCTGCATGCTCAGCAGCATTTCCTCCAGCTTGGGAGTCAGCCGCGCTTTCACGCGGAACGGCACCGCTACCTTGCCATCTCCTTCCGCCTTCCAATACTTGCCGGTAATCTCCCTGAGGTCCGGGCTTTGCGGACTGTAATTGATGGTCGCGCCGGCAATCTGGTTCGACTGCACCAACTGCTGGAACTTGTACTGGCTCAAGATCTCGCCTGGCGACTCCATGCGGTCTTTGAATAGCATGAGCAGCGTGATTCCGCCAAGGATGGCGATCCAGACTACCATTGTACGTGGCGGCACCCTGAACTCTTTGCCCTTGTTCAGGTTCTTGCCGTTGTCGCCGGATTTACTGTCGTTAGACATCTTAGAACTGGTCGCTGCAACTCTAGCACACCCGCCTACAAGCCGCAACCGTCCCAGTTAAAACCCGCTTCCACCGCCAGTGCAAGCGGCGAATCGTCCCTTCGGTAAGCTTGTAACGCTCCCCAATTCGCATCCCTTCCACCCAGAACACCTCCCCTTCCGAACTCGTGCCCACGACAAGCCGGCGCCGCTGATCTCGCGGCACCTTGTGATTGGTGAAAAAGTCCTGCAATTTGACCGAACGCGTCATGCCTATCGGCTGAAAACGGTCTCCGGGCCGCCAGTGGCGCAATATCACCGGGGAACCAACCCGGTCGGCATCGAAACACTCGCATCCTACGCTGCCCTTGTCCCGTCGGTAATCCCCGCCCGAACCGACACGCCACTGGACCCTGATCCCACCAAAGT
Source organism: uncultured Verrucomicrobiota bacterium (assembly GCA_964531815.1). Lineage (GTDB taxonomy): Bacteria > Verrucomicrobiota > Verrucomicrobiia > Limisphaerales > UBA8199 > UBA8199. The sequence continues at coordinate 1,414 of CAZHEW010000074.1, read as the reverse complement.
CCAACTCCTCTGCCCCACCCAGGAGATCCACCAGCATGGACTCAGCCCCAGATGTTTCTCCCCCCCCAACTCGCACCCGCACTGAGCCCGACCGGTCACGAACCGCATAACGCACCCGATCGCCGCCGTCAGGCAGCGCATCTGCTCGTTGCTCAGAACGGTCTGAGTTCACGCCGGCCACCCTGGGCAAACCAACGGCGACATGCTTCTCCGCCTTCACACGCAGTTCCTCGACCAGTTGAAAATCCGGCGCGACCCCCTGCCTTGCCAACTGCAACTGCACGCAGCGGCGTTGCACCGCTACCGGCAGTTGCTCGAACCCCGTGCGGGGCAGCGCGGTTTCCGGCCATGGCATGAGTGACTGCGAGCAGGCGCGGAGTCCCTTCGCCTTCGGACCAGGCACTTCGGACTCCCCCCCTCCCCTGCCCTGTAACCAATTCCTTGCCGCCTGAACCGCAAACTCCGCCTCCTCACCTGCGATTGCCATCACTCGCAAGATTACCTTATCCAAGGCCGGCTGATAACTTTTCCGGAGCAGCGGCAGCAGCTCATGTCGTATTCGATTCCGCTGAATATCCAGCAGCGCATTGCTCGCGTCCTCGCGATACCGGATGCCGTGTTTCGCCGCGAACTGGCGCAACACGCTCTTCGGCTGGTCGAGCAGTGGCCGAACCAGTTCGATCCTGGGCTTGCTCGGTGAGGGGCTCCGCCACTTCATGCCAGCGAGGCCTTCCCCGCCGCTGCCACGCAGAAGCCGCAGAAAGAAAAGCTCGACCTGATCATCGGCGTGTTGCGCCAGCGCCACCGTGCGGATGCGCAGGCGCGCTGCAACGCCCGCAAGAAAATCGTGCCTCACCTTCCGTGCGGCCATTTCGAGCGACAGTTTCTGAGCGCAATCCAGCCGGCAGATTCTCGCGCGTTCTGCGACCACTGGCAGCCTTAACCGGGCGGCTGCACAGCGGACCAGCCGCTCGTCGGCATCGCTGCTCAGGCCGCGAAGTTGATGGTTCAAATGTGCCACCGTCAGCCCCCACCGGTGCTTGGCCGCCAATTCGTGGAGCACATGCAACAGAACGAGGGAGTCCACACCACCCGAAACCGCCACCAGGAGGCGCTGCCCCGGACGACAAAGCGCGCGCGCGCGAATAACGTGTTCTACATGTTCCAGCAATTCGCTCACACCCGGATGCTATTTCAGCAACCCCGTTAAGCAAGGATGATCCAGCCCAGCGCGCAAGCCACAGCGCAGAAGCTCATTTCCTCCCACCGGAACCTCGTTTCATCGCGTGTTACGCTATAGCGCCATTTCGGACTGAAGGTGCAAGCCCCGAATGCGCCGGTTGCGGTTGGCGTTTGCCACATTTGCGACTTCAAGGTCGCGCCTGGGGAGCACCGAGCCGGCAGACCATAACAG